>CAZTGQ010000082.1:0-7105 GCA_964613345.1 uncultured Acidaminococcales bacterium
AGAACTATAGCTGGTCGAGAAAACAGGTGGATGATTCCGAACTATCTTATTTATTGGATTTGGCAGTTGTTAGGGATAAGATTGAGCACCCGGAGGACCAGATTTGTTATATAGATGAAGTGCCGGGAATATAAGAAGGGAGGCCAAGATGGCTAGAAAAAGTGTAAGCACAGGGGAATTGTATTTTAAGCTAGGTTTGGACTTATCCGAACTGGACAAAGATTTTGTTAGTGCCCAGAACACGGTAAAAACCAATATCGGGAAATTAAAAGGCGAGCAGTCACGCATCAGACTAAGAATGGATATAGACACAGCAAACCTGGGACCCGCTGCTTCTAAAACCCAGAGGCTTGCTATTGCAGAAAAAGCTCTGTCTAACCAGATTAGGCTCCAAAGCCAGGTAGTCGCCCTTGCTAAAGCTGAGTATGATGCCATGGCAGCAGCTAAAGGCAAGAACTCCAGGGAGAGTGAAAAGTTACAAACCAAACTCCTGAAAGAGCAGAAAACTTTAGCTAATATGCAGGGGAGACTGTCCGGCTCTAAGACCGGCGGAGGAATGTTTGACTCCATTACTGGTTCCGTAGATAAACTCCAGTCAGCCATGCTAAAAGTAACAGCAGTGGCAGCAGCCGGAGCAGGATTTTATCACTTCCTTAAAGGTGCCCAGGATGCCAGTGAGGCTATTTATGGTCTCCATGAGCGCCTTAATATTTCTGTAGAAGATGCGGAAAAACTGGATACAACACTCCAGGTTGCCGGTGTTTCAGGCGAGACTTTTACCGGGGTTATGGTAAGACTCAATAAGCAAGTCTTAACTGCCGGAGACAAAGGTAATGAAGTTACGAATACACTAAAGCAGTTTGGTGTTTCCTTGACAGATGCCGGTGGAAACTTACTGCCCATGAATGAAGAACTGGAAAAACTGGCTGAAGGGTATAAGAAAGCGGCAGAAAGCGGTCAGCAGGAAGTATATATTACCCAGGTCCTTGGTGCCAGGGGTCAGGCCATGGTTGAACTGTTACGTGAGTACAGTGAGATAAAAGAAAGAGCATCCAAGATTCAAGGCGGCAGCGTTATGGATCCGGAGGAAGCTCATCAGCTTGCTCTGGATTGGAGCGATATGCAGATACAACTGCAAAAGCTTTCTGTGACTTTAGCAAGTGCTTTGTTACCAGCTGTGAAGGAGTTGGTTCCCGCTTTAAAAGATGGGCTGGGAAGCCTGTCTGCGTTCCTTAAAGAGCATGGCGAAGAGCTGATTACCATTGGGAAAATAGCAGGGACTTTAGGCCTTGGAGCAGGCGCTGCTAAAGTAGGCAGTTTTGCCGCAGGAAAGCTTATTGCTGCCGGCGGTGGCGTGGCAAAAGGTGCGGGTCTAGCTGCCAAAAGTGCTGCTGCAGCAACAGGTGCTGTTACTATGGCAGGACCGCTTGCCGCTGCCTACATCGGTGTTAAAGGCCAGGAGTACGAGCAGAAAACCGGTAAGGCTGCTACCGAAGGATGGAATGAAGAGGACTTCCTTAATCCTGAAAAGATGAAACAGTTTGTAGATAGTGGCAAACAGGAACTTGCAGCCGCAGCCACAAAGAAAAAAGCTGAAGAAGAAAAACGCAAGGAAAGTCTCAAGACCTTAGATGCAGAAAAGAAAAACCTTGCTCAGAAAATTGAGGCTGAAAAGCAGTACCAGAAACAGTTGGAAAAAGAGAAGCCAATACGTGAAGCACTTTTTAAACTCTCTCACAGTGATTTAGCTAATTCCATTTTTGCTATTGAGCAGGAAACTAAAGCTCTTGAGAAACAGGGCATGGACAAAGAGCTTATCACAAAAAATGCCTCAGCCAAAAAGGCTAAGGTCATGGAAGAGTATGAAACCAATGTGGTGGATAAGCTTAATTCTGTCTGGGACACAGAACTGCAAAGCCGTCTGAAACAGATTGAAACTGAGCGTAAAGCCTGGCTGAAGAAGGGCGCTGATGAAGTCGCTGCCACGAAATGGGCAGAAAAGGAAAAGCAGGATGCGGTTAGAAATGCTGCCTTAGAAGCACTTAAAAATGACCGCAAGAGACTTGAAGAACTCCGTTCTGCCATGAATGCCGATAGCAAAGGCAAAGGCAGTGGTTACGTCAAGGATGATAAAGGCAATGTGATTAACATAGCCGATGTCGCTACCCAGCGTGGCGGTTATGTCATGGATGACAAGGGTAACAGGATAGATATCAAATCATCTACTCCCCAGAACAAGATGCAGGCTTTAAGCCAGAAATGGCTGGCAGAAGACAGGGAGAAGATTGGCATTAAGCCTGGAGATACATTTTCGCCTGAGCTCATTCAGATGTATCAGCAGATGCAGAAATATAAAGAAAACCAGTTAGTGCCTGGACTGGAAGGCTCTATGCCTGTGCCGCAGTTAGCACAGGTGGGACAGGGAACTACCAAGAACTACAATGTGCAGAACCCGGTTATTAACGTGAACATAGATAACCCGGTGGTTAAAAACGAAAGCGAATTAGCAGAGCTTGCGGATAAGGTAGCTGAAAGAATACAGCCGGCTATCCTGCAGGCTTTAGGAGGAACGAACAATGGCTATTAGGATTGGGGAAGCAACTACATATAACACGCCTGAGGATTATGCTGTTACTCCAGACGATAGGCAAAGCTTGGTTCAGACACTGGGCGGTGCTGTGGCCGTAGATAACGGTGCCTATGTGTCAGGTGACAAGTATTCCTTTACGGCTCTTTTTAGTCATGCTAATTGGGCATTAGTGAAAGGCTATTGGACTAACAGAACACTTGTTACGATTGGCCTTCCTGACGGCAATGGCTTAGCCGGGTGCAGGGTAATAGTCAAAAGCTATACCATTGGTCATGTCTTGTTTCCAAACCATGTAAAAGCAAATATAGAGATATGGAGGGTATAGCTTATGGCAACTTATGATACGGCAAGCACTAAGGTAGCAAGTCTTTTAATGGGCACTATGACTGAGGTAAATAATGCCTATGCTGCCAAGGTAAGAAGCTGCGGCCTTTTAAATAACACTACTTTAAAAACAGCAAAGTTCTCGGCAATTACCGCCATTGAAGGTAATGCTTTTAAGGGCTGCACTGAGTTAACCAGCGTTAATTTGCCTAGTACTTTAACGACTATAGCAAGCACGGCTTTTGATGGCTGTGTGGCTTTGACGAATATAACAATTCATAAGGGACCTGACAGCATTACAGGTTCACCTTGGGGAGCTACTAATGCCACAGTGACCTGGACAGGAGATGCTCCGACTAATGTTTATGACGATACAGTTACGGATATAAATGGCTATATGCGCTATGCCGACCAGAAGTTTAACTTCGTATCTGACAGCCCTGACCTTACATCCAATGCTGTGACGTACTTTATGGCTGAGGCAAATACGGCTTATACCATAACAATGGGCATGGACACAAGATTTCGCGCATGGTCATATAACGGAATGCCCGCTTCTTCCGGCCTTGTTATGTCAAACTATGTGATTCATAGCCTGGACGATAACACATCCACAAGTCAGAGCGGTGCTACAGAAACCTTGACCATTACAACGGGAGCTTCAGATGACAGGGTGTTTATTGGTTACTGGTCCAAGGGCGGCAGCGTGGAACGGCTCAATGTGAGGAATACTATCAGCGTGGTAAAGGGGTGAGATAAGTGGCTTTCGATTTAACTGAAGATGAGATAATTGGCCAGATCATAGATGGCTCAATAACTGAATTAACTAACACAGCAGCAACATCTATCGCGGATAACATCCTGGGTGCTTGCACAAGCCTCGCTAGCGTTACCTTTGAGAATGCCACTTCCGTAGGAGAATCAGCTTTTGCGGGTTGCTCTGCCTTAACTGATGTGAATATGCCTAACTGCGTAAGTGCCGGAGAGCAATGTTTCGTTGCCTGCTCAGCACTTAAAAGCATTTCTTTGCCGAAGCTAAAAATATTGCAAGGATATACCTTTAACGGGTGCAATGCTTTAGCAAGTTTATCTCTGCCGGCCTGTGAAGTTGTGGAGAGCTATAGCTTATACAGTAACTCTGCCATGACGGAGCTGACCTTGCCAGCCTGCACAGAAGCAAAGGACTGGGCCTTCTTTAACGTTGGTGATTCAGTACTGACTATTAATCTGCCAGTCTGCGAAACCGTGGGAGAGCACGGTTTTTACTCATGTGCAATAACATCAGTTTCACTACCGAAATGTAAGTCAATAGGCATATGGGCATTTCAGAATTGTGCTAGCTTGCAGACAGCTGATTTACCAGTGTGCGAAAGTATAGGAGAATCAGTTTTTCAATCATTGGATGCTCTTATGAGCGTCAATATTCCTGCCTGCAAGAAGATAGTAGCAAACACGTTTATGAACTGCGCTAAACTTGAAACGATAACAATGGCATCCGCAGAAAGCATAGGCAATCTTGCTTTTGGCTGGTGCAGGGCGTTGAAGCAGATTTCACTTCCTAGATGTACGGTATTGGAAGATACGGCATTCATGGGATGCTCCACTATGACAAGTGCTGAACTGCCTATTTGCGAGAGATTGGGTGGTTCGTGTTTTAATGGCTGCAGTTTATTAGCATCAGTCTCTGTTCCCAAAGCTAGGATCGTAAAAAGCGGGGCATTTGTGAATTGTGCCGCTTTGCCGACCATTTCCTTTTCCAGCTGCATTGAAAGCATAGAAAGCACATTTTATAACAATACGGCTTTGACGGATATTTACGTTGACAGGCTGGAAGGCTATGTGGTAGGCGCTCCCTGGGGAAATACTACAGCCACGGTTCATTGGAAACAGCCGGAAGCGGCGCCTATCCCTACAAACACTCCTTACCAGAGTTTCAATATTTCTCTTGCATCTAAAACTTTGTCGGATACGTTTTCCGGGGCATCTGTCAGCTTGCCGGAAATAAAAAGCACGGTAACTCAAGATATAAAAGGTCTGCTGTTTACTTTTAAAGTCGCAGGATTTTCCCATAACAAGGCATCCGGCCTTTATATGGTGCGGGGCAACTATGACATAGATAAGCTCCTGGGGCAGGATTACTCGGCTTCAGGGCTTAATGTTAATGCAGAAGCTTCGGATATTTTTGGCGACATAGTGGATGACATGGGCAAGGGGCCCGGTATGTGTTTCAGCGACTTTGTTCCGACTGGCATTAAGTATGCGGACAATAAGTCTTACAGTGCCACTGAGACCTATGGCTCGGTCATTCAGAAGCTCTTTGGCTGGACGGATATAGTGCCGACCACCCTTGTTAATGTGTTCGAGCGCAGCGGCATTATTTATGCTGTGCAGCGGGGCAAGGAGCCTAATGCTAGTATTGAGATTACACCTAATGAAATAGACTATAGCACCTATTCGGAGAACTACCGCAAAATGGATATCCTCTTTAGCAGTTCTAAAAAGTATTACATCACGGGAGATATTTCCGATGTGGCTGACAGCTCCACAGATGCTACTTCTCCGGCAGTCTACTTATCCGGGCAGTACACGGATAACAGCGGTCAGCAGACGCTTAGCTATTCCTACGGACTTTTAAAGTCAGAAAACTTTTATTCTAATGACGGGACTGTGGTAAGCAGCACGGCTTATACATATAGCAAAGTGTACCCGCCGGCAAATCTTACCGGTAAGCAGCTTACCAGGACGGAAACAAAGGACACTTCTGATGTTCCGGCTCCGGGAGATATAACCTCTTTCCCTTACAAGGTCACGGAAACAATAGTTAATACGTCTACGCTTACAAATACCATGGCGGTGAATGGCATTGACCTTATCCAGGCAGCTGAAGATGTATCCTGCACTAAAAGCGGCTATAACATCACAGATAAGAACGGGACCCAGGAGCCTTGGATGGAGACAGAAGAACATGAAACCATAACCTATTATTCCGATATGGGGCAGGGCCAGTGGTCCGTAACGGTCTATAAGGACAGCGTCTTTGTCAGTTCCCAGGTGGTCACGGGTAATCCCGGCGCTCTTGCCTCGCCTTATGCCATCAAGGAAAACTCTACATACCAGTCTAGGCGGGGCGGTAAAGTAAAACCAAAGAGGGCAGAGCTTTCCGGACGCTTTACCGGCAACATGAGCCTTAACGTGTCTGATCAGGACACAGTGGACAGGATTCGTGATGCCATAGAGGACTTAAACGGCAAGACGGAGGAAACTTTGTCATTCAGCTATATAGGCAACAGAATCATAGACTTCATGTCGACCATTACCTTTATGGGCAACATTTATTATTTAGAAAGCAACAACATATCTGTGAAGCCGGAAGGGACAAGGCAGCAGATAACTATGGTGAGGTGGTATTAATGGGAGTGCAGACACTGGCAAGCTCCATAAGAAAAATAATGGCAAACAGGACTTCCGGGACAGTAACTCAAAGAGGTCTTGTTTCCGGCTCCCAGGTATTAGTCAAAGGGACATGGTATTCTTTTGTGGCTGCGGTGGATGTGGATATATCTGACGGAGATGTAGTGTGGGTGGTTTTGAACGATACTAGGACGAAAGCTGTGGTGGTAGGAAAATGAGACAAGAAAATGTTATTGCAGTTAACGGAACAGTTGTGGTTACGGATAGTGGTCCCAAAACTCCCATAGGAGATGAACTCCATCAGGCAGGAGATGTTGTCTGGGTAGATGGTGATTGTGTTTATGGACACAAACGAAAAAGCACCGCTCCTATGATGATTAATGTCGAGGGCGGGGAACTTCCTAAACGCAAATACACGGTCTTTGCTTATACATCCAATGGTTATATTCATTTCGTTATTTATGACTTAGAAACTTTTGTGCCGATTGTTGACATTGAATCAGGCATTGTGCAGGGCAGCGGCGGTTACCGTTTTACCTGCTCTGATGACTGTAAAAAGCTTGCCCTGCTTTTACAGCAAACTATTGATAATGCATTTAGCAAATATGGCGAGATCTGCAGGGTTCAGGAGTTCAGCTTAGAGGCTGATAAAAAAGAATATACCATAGAAAAAGCAATAGACAGATACAACCAGATATACCGCTTCCAGTATGATGCTGATAAGTTAATATTGAAAAATACAGTATAAACTTCATTTATATTTATTTTAAATATTAAATA
>CAZTGQ010000083.1:0-7097 GCA_964613345.1 uncultured Acidaminococcales bacterium
CGTACAAGGAATCTTATTACATAAATGCTAAGGCAGATTTAACGCCTAAGATTTTTAATCGTAGCGGCGAAGAAATTGAGGAAGAAACAGAAGTATACTCCGGTTGTTATGGGCGGGTTTCAATTAATTTCTATGGTTACAATAACGCAGGTAAAGGTATCTCTGCTGGACTTAGAGGCGTAAAAAAATACCAAGACGGGGAGCCTTTGGGCGGCAGTGCAAATGTTAGGGAAGACTTTGACGATGACTTTGATGACGAGGACGATGACTTTTTAGCATAAGGAGGTACGGGAGGCGGTGGGGTTACCTGCCGCTTTCCCTAAAATTTATGGAAAATCTCAGTATAGATATAGAAACATATTCACCTGTGGACTTAACTACAAGTGGTGTTTATAAATATTGCGCGACACCGGAATTTGAGATATTGCTCTTGTCGTATTCCGTAGACAATGGCCCGGTCGTAATAGTAGACATTGCTAGTGGCGAAAAGCTGCCTCAGGAAATAGAAGAAGCCATAAAATCTCCTAAAGTTATAAAGTGGGCCTTCAATGCCTCTTTTGAACGAATCTGTTTATCAAGATACTTTATGCAGTGGCTTAGCCCGGACAGTTGGAGATGCTCTATGGTTTGGGCGGGAACACTCGGAATGCCAATGTCTCTTGCCGGTGTAGGCTCCATCTTTAATCTTAAGGACCAGAAGCTTTCTGAAGGCAAAGACCTGATCAGATACTTTTGCCAGCCCTGTAAGCCTACAAAAGTGAACGGCGGTAGGACTAGAAATCTTCCAAGTGATGCGCCGGAGAAATGGGCTCTTTTTAAAAAGTACAACATTCGAGATGTGGAAGTTGAACTCGCCATAAAGAAGAAAATGGCTAGGTTCCCTGTTACGGAGTGGGACAACTACATCTTAGACCAGAACATCAACGACAATGGCATCTTGCTGGATAAGAAGCTAGTAAAGGCAGCACTTGTCGTGGATGAGACTTTTAGGGAAGTTGCTTTAAAAGAAGCTGAAAGCATAACTGGCTTAGAAAAACCCAATAGCGTATCTCAGCTAAAGGAGTGGCTTTTAGGACAAGGTGTTGTTGTCAAAAGTCTGGATAAGGAAGGCATTTCAGAACTGTTAAAGACAGCTACGGGAAATGTGAAAAAGGTGCTTAATTTAAGACTCCAGCTAGCTAAATCTTCAGTGAAGAAATATCAGGCCATGAAAGACGTTATGTGTGAAGATAACAGAGCTCACGGGCTGCTTCAGTTTTATGGTGCAAATAGGACGGGCCGTTGGGCAGGAAGATTAGTACAGGTACAAAATCTCCCGCAGAACCATATGCCGGACTTAAAAGAAGCCAGGAATTTAGTTATTGATAAGGACTTTGCTTCTTTGGATTGTCTTTATGATTCAGTGCCTAAAGTCCTATCCGAGTTAATTCGTACCGCTTTTATTCCGGCAGATGGTCAGCATTTTTATGTATCAGATTTCTCCGCTATTGAGGCCAGGGTTATTGCTTGGCTGGCAGGGGAGAAATGGAGATTGAAAGTGTTCGAAGAAGGCGGTGACATCTATTGTGCCTCAGCCAGCCGGATGTTTCATGTGCCGGTAGTAAAGCACGGCATTAACGGCGAGCTAAGGCAAAAAGGTAAGATTGCAGAACTGGCCTTGGGTTATGGCGGTGCCGTAGGAGCATTAACGGCTATGGGTGCTCTCACCATGGGTGTCAAGGAAGAAGAGCTCCAGCCGCTAGTAGATTCATGGAGAGATTCCAATCCTAAGATAGTTCAGCTTTGGTGGGATGTAGATAAGAGTGCTATCGAAGCGGTCAAGGAAATGAAAAAGGTAGAACTGGGAAACCTTACCTTTGAGTATAAAAGTAAGATGCTTTTTATCACACTGCCTTCTGGACGGCGCCTTGCTTATGTAAGACCAAAGCTAGAGCCTAACCAGTTTGGCAAAGAAGCCATAACCTATGAAGGCATAGGGGTTGGCAGAAAATGGATGCGTATTGAGACCTACGGGCCAAAGCTCGTAGAAAATATAGTGCAGGCTACGGCCAGAGACCTTTTGGCAGAAGCTATGCAGAGACTTGCAAAGGCTGGATACAAAATAGTAATGCATGTGCATGACGAAGTGATTATTGAGGGTGTGGCCGACCTTAACGATATTACAGCCATTATGGGTAAGACACCTAAATGGGCAGAAGGTTTAAAACTTAACGCAGATGGTTACGTCTGTGATTTCTATAAAAAGGAGTAGTGAGAATGGATAGATTAAATGCAGAGGGATATTTGGATCCTACGATGTATTGTGCTTTGCGCAGAATAGAGGTTATAGAGAATTATAAAAAGTTGATTTATGTTTGTAGCCCATATAGGGGAGACGTGGTTGAAAATGAAAAAAAGGCTATGAAGTATTGCCGTTTTGTCATTGGCTGCAATAAGGCGCCTCTCGCTCCGCATCTTTTATACCCAAGATTTCTAAATGACAGCAGTCCAGTGGAAAGAGAAATCGCCATGCAGATAAATAAAATACTCTTGGAAAGATGTGACGAACTCTGGGTATTCGGTAATGACATAACACAAGGCATGGGGAAAGAAGTAGCTTACGCTAAGAAGCTGGGCATTCCTATGAAGTGGTTTAAGGAGGAAATGGAAGAATGAAATTCACCTTGTATACAGCAAAGTGTCGGGATAATTTGCAAAATTGCGTTTATCCGGATGAAAGGGTGATTACGAGTAAAAAAGCCCTTATAGAAGCAGTAAGGTTTGACCATGTTACTGCCTGTTATAAAGAAAACTACAGGAATAAAGCTAATTTTATAAAGTCTGACTGTCTGCCTCTTGATTGTGACAATGAGCAGTCAGATAAAGAGAAAGACTGGATTAAACCGCAGGATGTGGCTAAGGCTTTTACTAATGTTCCTTTCGCAGTGGTTTACTCAAGAAACAATATGAAGCCTAAAGGCGGAAAGTCTGCCAGGCCAAGGTTCCATGTATATTTTCAGATACCGGACACCACAGTTCAATCAGGCTACGCAGATTTAAAACAGCAGGTTGCCGCCATGTTCCCGTATTTTGATACCAATGCCTTGGATGCGGCAAGATTTCTCTTTGGCGTGAAGGAACCGGAAGTAGAAATCTTTGATGGTGATACCTTAATCACTGATTATCTCAGTGCCTTGAGCTTTGCTCACTTGGATAAAGTGCCGGAAGGAAAGCGTAATAGCACTATGAGCCACATTGCCGGAAAGCTCGTTAAGCGTTATGGCAATACAGATGAAGCCTATGAGCTTTTTAAGAAAAAGGCGGAAAATTGCAATCCACCCTTGGAAGACAAGGAACTAAATGTCATTTGGCATAGCGCCATAAAGTTTGGCAGGGTTATGGAGAATCAGGATGGTTATATACCACCGGAGAAATATAACTCGGAATGCTTGCTCAAGCCTAATGATTTCTCAGATGTTGGCCAGGCTGAAGTTCTTGAAAAAGAGTATAACGGAAAGCTTCGTTATTCTCCTCAGACTGACTACATTGTGTATAACGGGAGTTTCTGGGAAGAATCAAAACCAAAGTCACAGCGATTGGCTCAGGAACTTACTACCAAACAGATGGAAGAAGCGGACCGGGAAATCAAAAAAAGCATGAAGGAAATGTCGAAAAATGGTGCTTTAACAATACTTGCCACAATGGGACCAAAAAAGGCAATCAGCGTATTTAATAAGGAGCAGCGCAGGGCATATGAAATTTACGAGGATGCCAATGCTTACAAAGCTTACGCCATAAAACGCAGGGATTCTAAAAATATCACGGCATGCCTTAGAGAAGCCGTTCCCATGCTAGAGATTAATCCTAATATGCTTGACGGTAATGAAAATCTGCTTAATACCCCAACGGCTACTTATGATTTAAAAAAAGGACTGAATTCAGCGAAAGAACATGATCCAAAGGACTTTATAACTAAGCAGACTACCGTGGATCCAACGGATAAAAATGCCGATATGTGGCTGGAGGCTTTGAAACTGTTCTTTTGCGAAGACATGGAACTAATAGATTATGTTCAGCGTATCGTTGGTCTTGCTGCTATCGGCAAGGTGTTCCAGGAAGCACTTATTATTTCTTTTGGCGAAGGAAGCAATGGTAAATCAACTTTCTGGAATTCTATAGCCAGTGTGTTTGGAACCTATAGCGGGACTCTTTCTGCAGATGTGCTTACGGTTGCCTGCAGGCGCAATACGAAACCGGAGCTTGCTGAAGCAAAAGGCAAGAGGCTGATGATTGCCGCCGAGATGCAGGAGGGTATGCGTCTTAACACTTCCATCGTAAAACAATTGTGCTCTACAGATAAGATTCAGGCGGAGAAGAAATATAAGGACCCGTTTAACTTTCAGCCTACTCATAGCGTAGTGCTCTATACAAACCATCTGCCAAAAGTGGGAGCCATAGATAACGGAACCTGGCGCAGAATTATTGTTCTTCCTTTTAACGCCAAGATAGAAGGAAAATCGGATATTAAAAACTACTCGGATTACTTGGTGAAAAATGCCGGTGGAGCAATTTTAGCATGGATCATTGAGGGCGCGAGACGTGTAATTGCGGGAGACCATAAAATCGTGCCGCCACGAAAAGTTGCTGAGGCCATTGCCAAATATAGGGAGAATAATAACTGGCTTGGTAACTTTTTAGAGGAGTGTTGTGAAGTCGGAGAAGACTTCTATGAGAAGTCCGGGGACATCTATAACGAATACAGATCATATTGCATGCAAAATGGTGAATTTGTGAGAAGCACATCAGAATTTTACGCTTCTTTGGAACAAGAAGGATTTTCTAAAAAACGAACCCCGCAAGGCAGGTGTGTACTTGGTTTGAAGCTGAAAGCGGAATTCCTATAAAACGCTAAAATGTCAGTCGATGTCAGTCAATACATAAACTTTGTATAGGGCCTAAAAAATAGGGTATAGGGAAAGTTATGGAAACGCCTGACATCGACTGACATAAAGGAGAAAAATATGCTGGAAAAAGAACTGGAATTGAAACTTGTAAATGCTGTGAAAAATAAAAAAGGATTGTGCTTAAAACTTATGTGCCCCGGTTTTTATGGTATGCCGGACAGGATTGTTATTCTCCCACATTTTAAGATGGGATTCGTGGAAGTAAAGGCTCCCGGCAAAAAGCCTAGGGAATTACAAATAGTAAGACACCGGCAATTAAGAAAACTGGGCTTTAAGGTTTTTGTACTGGATGACAAAAATCAGATTGGAGAAATATTAAATGCAATACAAACCACATGATTATCAGAAATATGCACAGAACTTCATAATGGATAATCCTACTGCTGCAGTTTTTCTTGATATGGGTCTTGGCAAGACGGTTATTACTTTAAGCGCTATATGGGAACTGACTCTTGACCGGTTTGATATTTCTAAGACATTGGTAATAGCACCGCTAAGAGTGGCTCGTGATACCTGGCCAAATGAACTGAAGAAGTGGCAGCACCTGAAAGGACTTAAGATGTCAGTGATAGTCGGGAATGTGAAGGAAAGACTAGCGGCGCTTAATGCAAAGGCTGATATCTATGTGGTAAATCGGGAAAACGTGGAGTGGCTTGTGGAAAACTGCAAATGGGACTTTGACATGGTGGTCATAGATGAGCTGTCAAGTTTTAAGAATGGCAAGGCAAAGAGGTTCAAAGCATTAAGAAAGGTTAGACCCTTTGTACAAAGAATCGTAGGCTTAACCGGTACGCCAAGCCCTAATGGCCTCATGGACCTGTGGGCAGAGATTGGCATATTGGACATGGGAAAAAGGCTGGGAAGATATATAAGCCATTTTAGAAATGAATATTTTGTGCCGGACAAAAGAAATCAGATGATTGTCTTTAGCTACAAGCCAAAGCCTGGTGCTGAAGAAGCTATCTATAACCAGATATCCGATATCTGCATAAGCATGAAGGCTGCTGATTATCTGAAAATGCCGGAGCTTACAAACAACATTGTGGAGGTCAAAATGGAGGACAAGGAAAAAGCCATTTATAAAAAGCTAAAAGATGAAATGGTTCTAGACCTTCCGTCCGGGGAGATTGATGCCAAGAATGCTGCCGGACTTACTAACAAGCTGCTGCAAATGGCCAATGGTGCTGTTTATGCTGAGGCGGGGAAAGCAGTTCATATTCATGATAAAAAACTGGATGCTTTGGAGGACTTAATTGAAGCCGCAAACGGCAAACCGGTTCTTGTAGCTTACTGGTTTAAACATGACATAGAAAGACTGCAAAAAAGGTTTGCTATAAGAAAGCTGGAAACGAGCACTGACTTTGAGGAGTGGAACAGAGGAGAAATACCTGTGGCTGCTATTCATCCGGCCTCTGCCGGTCATGGCCTAAATTTACAGGCTGGTGGCTCAGCACTTATCTGGTTTGGGCTCACATGGAGCTTGGAACTATATCAGCAGACCAATGCCCGTCTTTGGAGACAGGGACAAAAAAATGCTGTGGTTATCCACCACATAGTAACCAAGGGAACGATTGATGAAAGAGTACTGAAGGCTTTAAAAAATAAAAATATGACACAGGCTTCGCTCATTGAGGCCGTGAAAGCTGACCTGGGAGGGAAATAACATGAGGTTTTTAATAGATAAGGTAAACCATCCATCACATTATACAGGGGGAAAAGTAGAGTGCATTGATGCTTTAGAGGCCGCAACAAAATATCTAACGGGCATTCAGGCCGTTTGTACTGCCAATGCGATTAAGTATCTGTGGCGCTGGAAAATGAAAAATGGTATTGAGGACTTGAAGAAGGCAAACTGGTACATAAACCATCTCATTAGGGTGCTGGAGGAAAAATGAAACGTTATAGGGAAAAAGATATCAGATGGTTAAAATCAGGGGTGAAATTAAGTGCGGCTTTTAAAATGTGCCTGTTTAGTCAGACGCAAGGCGCAAAAAAAACGCCTAAGATTTATATCAAAGATCTTAAATGCAGAATTGAACGAAGTAATGAATTGAAGCCATATGAGGCATTAGCAAACGCTATTATTGTTCAAGCAGCTGAAGACTATAGAAAAGTAAGAACGAGAAAGTTGGAAATAGATGAAATAGAAAAATT
>CAZTGQ010000084.1:0-4332 GCA_964613345.1 uncultured Acidaminococcales bacterium
ATGATAATTCATGGCCGCCTGCAAAATCTCCATGCCGACCAAACCATCAGTCACACTGCGCGGCGCCAAAAGCATGACGAAAGCACTACAGCTACAAATAACCAAGGTATCGATAAATACACCTAAAGCTTGAATAAGTCCCTGACTAACCGGATGCGCCACATTGGCTGCTGCCGCAGCGCAGGGTGCTGACCCACTTCCGGCTTCATTAGAAACAAGTCCTCTTTTAATACCATTCATCACTACCACGCCTAAGCCTCCTCCTGCCACCTGTCTAAAACCAAAGGCCTCTGAAAAAATCCTAGCTAAAGTTTCCGGCAGAGCAGTAAAGTTAAACAAGCAAATGCCTACCGTAACTAGCAGATACGCCCCAGCCGCCAAGGGAACAATCTTGCCCAAGGCCTTCACCGAAGCATTTTTTCTCAGCACAATGAGGCCGCAAAGAACCATCAGCACTAGTGCAGTATAAAGTGGAGGAATAGCGAAAGCGTGATGGAAGGCAGAGGTCACAGAGTGGGCAATCACCTGACTAATTCCTGCCCAGCACAAAAGTCCGGACAGAGCGAAAAGGGTGCCCAAAATGCCAAAATGACAGCCATGAGTAAAGTGTTCAAGACCTTCTCGCTCATAACAGGAAGAAGGATGATCCTTCTTGAGAAAAGCATCCTCTCCACGTACCTGAGTAATCAGCCTCATTCTTTTCATAAAATAGGCCGGTCCTCCCCTGAATCCTCCATAAAGCGGATCCTTCTCTTTGTACATCTGGGCTAAGGTTGCCTCAATAAAAGCACTGGCTGAACCTACCAAAGCAGATATCCACATCCAAAATACTGCTCCTGCTCCACCTACAGAAATGGCCGCCACCACTCCCGCTAAATTTCCCATACCCACTCTGCTGGCTGTAGCAATGATTAAAGCTTGCAAACCGGACACGCTCCCCTCCTCCTTTTGCGTGCCAGCTTCCCGCCACGCCGCCCGTAGCATTTCCGGGAAAAGCCTAAAGGGTAAAAATCTTGTGCGATAAGTGAAATACAAGCCTGCTGTAATTAAAAGAATAACTAAAAGGGAAAGGCCAAAAACCACCTTCCCCTGACCAAATTCCAATGTAAGCAAATCACCCCAAAACAACTTATTCAAAGCGGTAATAATTCCGGCAAGCTGCTTGCCCAAATACTGTACTAACTCCATACCATTTAGCATCTCTCCTTTCCTTTGTTATAATTTCCCCCGAGGACCATTTTCTTGCTTTAAGTACCTGTATTGTACTCATAACACAGGGCTTGTGTCAATGTTTTTTACAAAAGAAAAAAACCTGAAAGTCAGCATAAATACATGCTTTTCAGGTTTTATAACTCATATAAAATTAATCAATCATTTAAATATGTTTTTAATTTGGCAATTCCGTTAGAAATTTTATTTCCTTGCCATTTTTTAAACGTACTGCGGTGAAAACAATACCGGTAGTGGTAGTAGACATATCAACATTTAAAAGCTTTTTATCCATAGTATCAAAGCTATTTAAACGCCATTCATCAGCAAAGCTCCATATACCATCCTTGGATTTGGACAAATCTTTACCCTCTGAATCAAAGGCACGGGAGAAAATAACCTGCTTATCCTTATCGTAAACTTCCACATTACCACGAACTGTCATCACGTTAGGATCTAAAAGCTTAAAAGAAAAAGCCGCCTTAAGCTTGGATAGGGAAATTCCTCCCACCGCTAAATCCTCACGTTCTACCACATAGGGTTTAGACCCATCCTTTAAAAGAGTAACTCTTTTATCAATCTCCGCACTAATGGGCTCATTAAGCTTACTCAGCTTAGCATCTACAGCCTCATCATGAGCTACCAGAAATTCACCTAAATTTGTAATTTCCATAAGCTTCCAAGTAAAATCCGGTAAGCGTACCATACCAACCTTCAAGAGAAATTCCTTTTCCAGCTTACTATCCCATAATTTCACATTCACAACAGCCTGGTCATTATGTCTTTCTGATGTACCCACGCTTTTAATGCTAATATTTTCCAGACCTGTTCGTGCAGCAGTAGCCGCAGCAATCTGACTGCCCTCTGAGGAAGCATCTGTGGGAGCAAAGGAACCGGTCTCCACATAGGTTCTGAGCTGACTATTAAAATGCGGCAGTGCTGTATTTTTAATCATCCCCAGCATAGTTGCCAAAAGAGGATTCTGAGCATCATCCGGAGAAATGGTTGCTGTCACCATCGCATCGATGGCCTTAGAATTTAAATTATTAACATCTACTTGTTTTTCAAAGGCCTCACTATTGTGAGTTGCAACAGCCTCCCTAATGAGTTCCAAACTACGTTGAGGTGACCTTAGCCAATAAAAATAATAAAAGGCTGCACCACCTATAAGCGCTAAAGCTAAAAGAACTAAAGAGAAATTACGAATTTTATGGGATTTTTTTTCTTGATCCGGCATTTTTACACTCACCTTTATAAATTTTAATGATGGAATAGTCTTACACCTGTCATGCACATAGCAATATTGTACTTGTCACAGGTCTCAATAACATTATCATCTCTAATGGAACCACCAGCTTGGGCAATGTAACACACGCCGCTTCTATGAGCTCGTTCTATGTTATCCCCAAAGGGGAAGAAAGCATCTGAGCCTAAAGAAACCTCAGTCAAGGTAGCAAGATAAGCCTTGCGTTCCTCTCTGGTCAGCGGTTCAGGCTTTTCCGTAAAGAAGTGCTGCCAAGTTCCCTCAGCCAAAACATCCTCATAATCATCAGAAATGTAAACATCAATAGTATTATCTCTATCTGGACGTCGAATATCTGCCTTAAAGGGCAGGGCCAAAACTTTAGGATTCTGTCTCAACCACCAATTGTCCGCCTTACTACCAGCTAATCTTGTACAATGCACTCTGGACTGCTGACCAGCTCCTACACCGATAGTCTGCCCCTCCTTAGTGTAGCACACGGAATTGGACTGAGTATATTTCAAAGTGATGAGAGCAATAAGCATATCCCTGAGAGCGCCCTGAGTAAAGCGTTTATTCTTGGTAGGAATATTTTGGAAGAGCT
Source organism: uncultured Acidaminococcales bacterium (assembly GCA_964613345.1). Classification (GTDB taxonomy): domain Bacteria; phylum Bacillota; class Negativicutes; order Acidaminococcales; family Acidaminococcaceae; genus CAZTGQ01. The sequence continues at coordinate 3,057 of CAZTGQ010000084.1, forward strand.
CTGTAGTAATTTTAATATTATTACGCAGCTGCTCAAAGGTCACGCCAAAAACTTCCTTACTTTCCATTTCCGCAGGTTGATAATTAGGGTCAATTTTAATAATGTTATAAGTGCCCTTTCTCTTGGTTTTTAAAATTTCCAAGGCCTCAGTACTATACCCAGGAGCAATAACACCATCGGATACTTCCCTGTGCAGCATTTTAGCAGTAGCAGCATCACACTCATCAGACAATGCTACAAAATCTCCATAGGAAGACATTCTATCCGCACCTCTTGCTCTGGCATAAGCAGTAGCTAAAGGGGTAAGCTCCAAATCATCCACATAATATATCTTCTTCAAGGTGTCGCTCATGGGCACGCCTACAGCAGCACCTGCCGGACTAACATGCTTAAAAGAAGCCGCTGCTGGCAAACCGGTAGCTTCCTTTAATTCCTTGACTAATTGCCAATTATTAAAAGCATCCATAAAATTAATGTAACCTGGTCTGCCATTTAATACTTCAATAGGCAAATCACTACCATCACGCATAAAAAGTCTAGCCGGATTTTGATTAGGATTACACCCATACTTTAACTTTAGCTCTTTCATCATATGCCTCCTTGTAAAAAAAGCCTCCCCCAAGGCTTATTCGCCCAGACGGTCGGCTTTTATCATCATGCTCCCCTGTGGTACTCCACTTCCGTCAGTCACACGATTTATCTTAATAATTATATAATTCTCAAGGAAGGTTGTCAACAAAAGGCTTCTTTTCTCCCTGGAGAACATGATTCACATACGCATAAGCAAACTACCCTTGGTCTTAGACGGCATAGATCGTTGGCAACATCAAGCATCTGCTGGTCACTCATATCACTGTATAGACAACCATTGCCACTTTTATTATAACAATGCTTGCAATTTAGATTACACTTATTTGTAATATCAAACATAACGTTTATCGGTCCAGAAATGCTTCCATATGCCTTTTGAATACATCTTGGTGAAAACTCATTGCTGTCCATAGTTCTTTCCTTTCTATTTTTAACACGCCCATAAGAAAAGCGCTACCACAAGAGTAGCGCCTGCATTTTTGCAAGGGGATGGGGAAATATGCACCGTTACCCTCTATTCAATTTTGTAATTTCAATTTCACTGTCATTTAATCAAACCGTATTTTCAGTATGAATCATCCGCCATTTATTTTTAATTTATAAGAGTCCTTTCAGAAAATATTTTTTATAAGTTTCTTACTAAAGAATTCTCTTCGTTGCAAACATTCCCCTCATTCATTGCGCG
>CAZTGQ010000084.1:4342-7081 GCA_964613345.1 uncultured Acidaminococcales bacterium
AAAAAACCTTTAGTTAGAGTCAATTATACCACTGATTTTTTTCTTTAATTTGTCCCCCTGCCTCCACTCGAATATAGAAATATGCATCACCACTTTTTAGGAGTATCCCTGGTCCCTTGTTAGTGGTGCAGAATACTATAACCTTTGTCCTCTCCCTAGTACGATAATGACCGAATTTGAAATCACAAACGCTGATGCCATAAGTACGATAGCGTAAATAGTTCTCAGGGTTTTCCACTACGGACATAGTACTTCCTTGTAACGGAACTTGACCATCAAAGCCAAATGTTTTTAATTTCAAATATTCATCTACAATTTCACAGCTATAGCCATTACAGATAAGGCCTATAAGCAAGGGCATTCCCACTAAAGCAATTGCTGTTATAACTACCTCTCTATCGGAAGCAACAAATACAAATTCACCGCTCTTTATACGCCACATAATTCCTATTAGAAATATATACAGCACCCAAAATACTTTTGAAAATACACATTGCTTAATAGTTTCCCCAAAATCAATCTTTCTTTTCATTTTGCACCTCCTAAAAAAGCGCTACCTCAAGGGTAGCGCCTGCATTTTTACTGGGGAAAGGGATGAATTGCACCGTTACCCTCTATTCAATTTCACAACATTTATTTCACCATCATCTATTAGCATTTTACCTAACGTACAAGCTCCCTGTCAACACCCTGTTATGCCTTATTTTTGTCCTTTTATAAACCACATATTACTTCTTGTAGTTCGATAAATATAATATAAGTTTAAAATAGCGCCTATAGTATAATCCACATTTGTTCCCCAGGCTGCACCACAAATGCCATAACTAGGATTTCCCACTAAAACATAGTTACAGAGAATTTTACAAAAAGCAGATAACAATATACTTTGGCAAAGTAACCTTACCTGTCGTAAGCCTTGCAAAACACCTGCAGTAACCTGATATACGCTTAAAGCAAGCACTCCTATACTCATAATTTGTATTATTTTCCCAGCCTCCTGAGCATTATAAATGATTCTGGCAATAAGCTCTCCTCCAAAATACAGTCCCATATAAATAGGGAAAGCTATGCCCAGCGCCAAAAAGCAAGACCATCTTGTTTGTTCCCTAATTTTAGAATTATTTTTTAAGACTCTATATGAAACAATCAAGGGCATAAGCCTTGTAATTAGTGCGGTTGAAAAAATCGTCGATGCTGTAATCAGGGGCAAAGCAACACCGGTATAATAACCAAAAAGAATGGTTCCCTCTTTTATGCTATATCCTGCTACAGCCAAACGATTGGGAATAAGCAAGGAATCCATAATAGCTACTAAAGGAATCAGTAGATTAACAAAAATAAATGGCAAGGCAGAATGCCAAATTTGTCTAAGAATATCACTGGTACAAAGATGTTCTGTTTCTCTTTCCTCTTGCACAATATTACCCTGTCTTTTTTGCTGTTTTTTCCTATAAAAATAAAGCATTACAGCTAAGCCTGCCATACCTCCAAAAGCAGCACCTAAGCTTGCCCCTCCTGCCGCATAACCAATTCCCTGTGACATAAAAAGCCTAGCAAAACAAAGCATCGTTACAATACGTACTCCCTGTTCAACAATATCGGTCATAGCTAAAGGTAGCATAAAGCTACAGCCTTGAAAATAACCTCTAAAGCAAGCCAAAAGTGTGACAAAAGGAACTGCCGGTGCCAAAGCTATAATAGAGTAATAGGCTCTAGGGTCTCTAAGCAGATGATATTTTACAAAGAGACCAGCAAGTAAAAAAATGCTAACAGAAAAAAATACTCCTATAGCCAAAAACATTAGCAAGGACACGCGGAAAATTTCCCTCACCTTAGAATACTTTTTCTCGTTCAAACATTCTGCCACTATTAAAGCTATGGCCGTGGGCGTACCCGAACAAGATAACGTTAAAGCAATTAAATAAAAGGGATAAGCCATTTGATAAAGGCCCATCCCCTCTCCACCTATAATTCTAGACAAAAACACCCAATTAAAAGCACCCATGACTTTAACAAAAAAGCCTGACAGGCTGAGCAGCACCATACCGCCCACTATCTCCCTGCCGATCTTTTTACCTAAAGCTTTAAGAAAAAACGTTCTTATTTTCAAGCATAACTTCATTCATTTCACCGTCCATCTGTGAAATACCAGGGGACAACTTGTGTTACCAAAAGAATAGACTAAAAGGACTGGTATTTATCCCGTTCATGGGACTAGTACCTACAGCGCTAATAGCTTTACCGAAGTCGGATATATCATCTACTTCGTCTTCATATCCTAAAAATATACGCATATCATTTCTTCTTTCTTTTTTTATTACCTAATCTAACACAAAAAACATCACTCCCAAAAACAGCATAGGCTCTAGGCTATTGGTCCTAGCAAGGTTTTACTTATAAAAGCCATAAATACATAGGTCATATACGTTATCGCCCTTTTGAACGCCATGGGGCAAAAAGCCATCCAATACAAAGCCATTTTTTTCCACAACTCTGCGGGACGCAGTATTAGGCTCATAAATATAAGCTGTCACTCGAAGTAAATGCAGCTCCTTCAAAGCTAGCGCAACGATCTCTTTAACCGCCTCCGTCATGATGCCTTGATTTTTATACTCGTCCAAAAGAATATAACCAAGTTCTCCGTCTATCCGATAAACAGCCGGCTTTCTCTCTACAGAAATAGCACCAATGATCTTTTGTTCTAAAGTAATTAATCTATATATTATGTTTTTGCCATCA
>CAZTGQ010000085.1:0-2283 GCA_964613345.1 uncultured Acidaminococcales bacterium
CATGGATAGTGCTATAGCCAATAACAATAACGCTTCAAAGGTCATCCTACTCTCCTTATGCTAAGGTAAGAAAATGCTCCCATAGGGAGCATTTTCACTTTTTATTTGTTATCAGTCTTTTTTACTTCTACAGGTCTTAGGGCAAAAGCATCTACCAAAACCTTAGAGGTAGTATCAAAGGTGAAGGTTAATTCTACTGCAGGAGATTTAGTACCTTGAGCAATGTAGATTAATCTATCAGCCTTATCAAATTTTTGCAAAACAAAAAGCTTCATATTGCTCATTTTACCAAAAGCATCTTTAATCTTAGTTTGAGTTTCTTTAAACTTAGCACCGGAAAGCTGCTTTTTCAGTCCAGCTGTAGCATAGGGATTAACATTTTCAGTGTAAGTACCCTGTCCATTAAAGGCATTAAAAACGCTAACAGCAATTTTTTCTTCGTCATTTAATAAAGAACCATTGTTAGGAGCAGCACCTGCTACACCACTTACAGCTAGAGCTAGAATCATTACTACTGCTAAAAAGATCTTTTTCATAATTAATTACCTCCTCTTTATCTACTTATATTATAAACCCTTTTCTATTCTTTCCATACCCTCAATTGTGCTTTCTCTGCTACCAAAAGCAGTTAAGCGGAAATATCCTTCACCCATCTTACCAAAGCCAGCTCCTGGAGTACCCACTATAGCTAATTTTTCTAAAAGGAAATCAAAGAATTCCCAGCTAGTCATACCCTGAGGACATTGCAGCCAAATATAGGGAGAATAAACACCGCCAAAATATTTAATGCCCTTTTTATCAAAGGTAGCCATCATAAGACGTGCATTTTCTCTGTAATAATCTAAAATCTCCGTACATTCCTTCACGCCTTGAGGACTGAAGGCAGCCTCTGCTGCTCTTTGCACAATGTAGGGAACGCCATTAAATTTGGTGGTCTGTCTGCGTAGCCACATCTTATTTAGCTCATACTCCTTACCTGTGCTGTCCTTACGCTTTAAGCCATGGGGCACAACGGTATAACCACATCTGGTACCGGTGAAGCCTGCTGTCTTAGACAAAGAGCATAACTCAATAGCGCAGGTCTTAGCCTCCGGAATAACGAAAATAGATTTAGGAATAGCAGGATCGGTAATAAAAGCTTCATAGGCCGCATCGTATAAAATAACAGCCTTATTTTTGTTGGCATAATCAACCCATTCCTGAAGCTGAGCTTTTGTATAGGCCGCCCCCGTAGGATTATTAGGAGAACATAAATAAATTACGTCTGCGTGTACATTAGGATTGGGCATGGGCAAAAAGCCATTTTCCGGTGTACCATTCATATACATAATTTTTCTGCCGCGCATAATATTAGTGTCTAAATATACAGGATAAACCGGATCCGGCACCAAAATAATATTGCTATCGTCAAAAATATCAGTGATATTACCACAATCACTTTTTGCTCCATCACTGATGAAAATTTCACTGGTCTCTAAGGACACACCATGACTGGCATAATACTTAACCAAGGCTTCATGCAGAAAATCATAACCCTGCTCAGGACCATAGCCTCTAAAGGTTTCCTTATGACCCATTTCTGCCACAGCCTTGTTCATAGCTGCAATTACACTGGGAGCTAGGGGCAGCGTCACATCACCAATACCCATCTTCACAATTTTCTTGTCAGGATTTTTTTTACTAAATTCTGCTACCTTACTAGCAATTTGAGAAAACAAATAACTATCCTTTAAATTTCCGTAATTACTATTAACTAGTGCCATATTAAAACTCCTTTATTTTATAATTTCCTCTGGGATTTCAATAATACCTTCGTAGGCTATCTCTGCCGGTCCCTTTAAAAAAATATGTTGGTCCTGAGCCTTTTTTACTTGCAGCTTCCCACCCTTGGTCCACACCGTGAGAAACTCTCCCGGAGTGCCGGCTTTACCTAAAGCCAAGGTAGTGTAGCCCACTGCGCAAGCACCTGTGCCACAGGCCCAGGTTTCTCCGCTACCTCTTTCCCAAACTCTAAATTTCACTGTATTGCTGTCTATAATCTCTACAAACTCTACATTAACCCGCTCAGGAAAAGCTGGGTGAACCTCTACAAGCCTGCCCACACCCTCCACATCATAATTATCCACGTCCTCTACATAAGTCACAAAATGAGGATTCCCCATGGATACTGCCGTTCCTTTAAGCGTAAGAGAGGGATTAACCTTCAGCTCCATATCCTGGAACCTCTCTGCCTCACACTCCATAGGCACCTCTTTGGCTAAAGTGATAGGTTTATCCATATCC
>CAZTGQ010000085.1:2293-2873 GCA_964613345.1 uncultured Acidaminococcales bacterium
TTGATACCTGCCAAGGTTTCTAAGGTAATGGTGGTTTTATCGGTCAGCCCCTTATCATACACATACTTTCCAATACAGCGCGTACCATTGCCACACATCTTGCCTTCAGAGGCATCTGCATTAAACATCCGCATTTTAAAGTCCGCCTTATCTGAAGCGCAAATGCAGATTAAACCATCGCTACCGATACTGAAACGTCTACGACTAATATACTCTGAAATCTTGTCCGGATGGGGTAGTTCGTGTTGGGTGCAGTCCACATAGACATAATCGTTGCCACAGCCATGCATCTTAGTAAATGCTATTTTCAAATACCTCACTCCTTTTTCAACGTTACCCTATATTATATAGGAAAACTTCAAAAATATAAATAGGCCAGCATAAAAAAACACAAACTTCTTACTTTTCCCCTGCAAAAAAAGAGTGGGCAGATGCCCACTCTTTAGCTATTTCATTAAGCCAACTGCATATTCAGCAATGGCCAAGGAAGCTGTAAGTCCCGGAGATTCAATACCAACCAAATTTATAAAATTCAGCAGCCCTCTTTCCTCTTCATTGCGAATAATAAAATCTGTCCAAG
>CAZTGQ010000085.1:2883-6001 GCA_964613345.1 uncultured Acidaminococcales bacterium
GATGCCTGACATATCGGACTCTAAATCATCCTCAGCAATAAAGGGTAAATAACTATGTCCTGCTTCATAAAAATCCTTCAGATGATTTCTATCCACATGATAGTCCTCTTTAGAATCTACATAGAAAGCACTGGGGCCCAGTTTACACATTCCATCTAGGCTTTTAGTAATATGGATGCCCAATCCCTTTAAATCATGCAAAGGTGGTGGATAAACTAAATGGGTCATCAGCTTGGACTTAGTGGAGCTCACAGAGAAATACTCCCCCTTAACAGGAAAAATTCTATAGCCCTCTTTATCCACGTCAATTCCCAGTTGCTCCGGCAGCATATCACTATATAGTCCCATGCAGTTAAAAAGATAGGTGCAGCCTAACGCATCCTCTCCCTCACTGTTTTGATAAAAGAGGGCATAGCCATCGCCATTTTTCTCCACTCTTTGCACGGTATGGTCGTAAGCTAGCATAACACCATTAGCTGCGGCCTGATGCTCCAAGGACTGCATTAATTCATGAGCAGAAATAATACCCGTGGTCTCAGAAAAAAGAGCGCCTGTAGCAAAAACATGGGGCTCCATGGTTTTTACTTCCTCTTGAGAAAGATAGCGAAGGCCAGGCACGCCGTTAGCTAAGCCCTGCTCATAAATATCCTTTACTGCTTTTTCCTCCTCACTATTTCTGGTGATGATAATCTTTCCTAACCTCTGGTGATCCACACCATGCTTATGACAATACTCATAAAGCATTTTATTCCCAGCCACGCAAAGCTTGGCCTTTAAAGAATTGGTGGGATAATACATACCACCATGAATAACCTCACTATTGCGCCCCGATGTTTCCTGTCCAAATTTTTTATATTTTTCCAACAAAATAATTTCCTTGTCAGGGTGCAGTCTGCTCACTGCCTCCGCTATAGCTAGTCCTACCACACCGGCACCGACAATCACCACATCAACCTTATCCATCTTAACACCTCACATTTTAAATGTATTTACTACTAATCACTATATTTCTTTAACGGCATGGAGGGTACCCACCATCCGCATTTATAAGCTACAATCCACATTATAGCAACTATACCAAAACAAATCCATGTGGTAAGATGCCCACCCAGTGCCGGCATCAAGCTCATAAGAATCGGCGGCACAACCTGCAAGCCTATAATAATAGGTCTGTTAAATAAGTCTGCAATACCGGAATCTTCAATTCCTCTAGATTTTAAATCCGGATCTACAACCCTCTGTAATAAAACACCTGTGGCTGCTACGCCGGTGGCGTGTCCCCAAACCATCATATTGCGTTCAAACCAATCACTAAAGGATGACTTTCCTCCTATAAAGATAAACCACAGCCATACTGTAATAAAGCCCAGCAAGCATACAACAATCAAAGGAATGGCAAAGGTCATAACTGTTTTTAAATTGAGAGAGCCTATTCCCGATACCATTAATAAATCCGCAGCACTACCTTGAATACGACTAACCGTATAGCGATCCACATACTTTTGTGTATCACTCATATTTAATATTTTATTAATGACAAAACCTACTAACAAGGCTGTACAAAACTCTGGAATGGCAATACCCTTAGCATAAAATGATTTAGAAAAAGCCAAGAACCCTTTAGAAAGATAATACCCACCCAAAGCAGCAGCTAATACTAGTCCTAAGTGAAAAGCCATAGGATCAATACAAATGGAAGAAACGGTAATTCTTCCTGCACCCTTTTGCTTTTCCGGAGGTACAAGACCAGTTCTTAATTCCTCCGGCAATTGTTGCGGATCCTTAACATAATGGGTATACCCACGACGAGTTCCCCAATTAATCACAGCAATACCTAAAATAATACCACCTACGATACCTACTGTAGCACAAGTGTAGCCCAAATCAGTCATACTGGCAATACCTAAGTCTTCAAAGGCTTTGCCCACTGCCGCAGCTGTTCCGTGTCCTCCGTAAAAGCCTGTAGCCATCATTAGACCAAAAGCATCCGGCAGCTCCGGATAAAAATATTTTAAGCAGTAAACTGTTGCAAACATACCCACAGCATATTGCAGTACTGCTATACCTGTCAGATTGAAAAACATTCCACCAATTACCTTACTGGACATGGCCTCCTTACTAGGAGTATCCCCAATAGGAGTAGCGGCGAAAATAACCACTATAAAAATAGCTGCGTAAGTACCAAAGGAGGCTGACAAGGGAAGAATACCATAACCCTTTGGCCCCAAGGCTAAAGCAAGAAAGCCTGCTATCAAAGCAGCTGGAATTAAAAGCTTCTGAAACACCTTAACCTTGGCTCGCAAAATTTCACCAACTAAAAGTAATACCGCCATAATAGAAAAATCTAAAAATACCTGCCAAAACATCGGACCCGTTAATTTTATCATGATTCCTTGACCCCCTATAGTATTTTCCTTATCCTTTAAGCTCTACTCCTTTCTATAAAAAATTGCCGCTTTCTCTCTTTTTCAAGTTTACCATTTAATTACGCATCATGTCTAAGACGGAAAAGGTAATGTAATTATTACAATTAAGTTATAATCCACTAAATTGGTCAGATAATTAAGACGATAAACTCTTATTAGTCTTTTGCAAAAATAAAAAGAGCTCGACAAAACGTCGAACTCTCTAATATCTCCTAAAATAAGCTGCAAAATCTACGCCGCTTATAGTGAAGTATAATACTCCTTTACAAAATCTATGAACTCTCTTGCTGCTAAGGAAAAACTAGCATTTTTCTTGTACACCACACAAAGAGGTGCCGTCAACTCCGGTGTTTTTAAATCAAAGAAAACTAAATCCTTATGTAACTTAGTACTTTCCACTCCCGTATCTAAGAAATAACCAAAACCCAGATTTTGTGCAATACAATTTACAGAAGTAGTTGTATTAGTTGTTTCTACTCTATTATAAGGATAAACATTATGTTTTTCCAAATAGGCGTGCACCCTACTACCTACAGGTTGATGTTTATTCAGCATAAAAAACATTTCATGCTGAATAATTCTTAAAGCCTCTTCAGGTCTTCTCGCAGCAATAGCTGCTGCTACTGCCGGTGTTAATGGATGATGTTTATTGGCCATAAGATAAGCAGTTTCATAACGAATAATATCTGCGG
>CAZTGQ010000085.1:6011-6985 GCA_964613345.1 uncultured Acidaminococcales bacterium
ATGTAGTCATGATGGCAAAGTCCAATTTGTTTTTGCTAATTAAATCGTAAATTACATCTAATGGTCTTTCATGCAAAACAATCTGCACCTGCGGATGCTTTTTAAGAAACAGGGGCAAAATATGAGGAAGTAAAATAGACCCCCTCCAAGGTCCAAAGCCTATTTGCAAAACACTGGCTCTTTTGTTATTTAAGCTATCAAAGTCACTGGACAGTTTTTTAGATAACTGAAAGGCATTTTCCAGATAATTATTGTAAACATATCCTGCAGGAGTAATTGATATGCTCCCTGTCAAGTAGACAGGTGAAATATCTAAAACAAATTACAGAACGATCACACAAATTTGTGTGGTCGTTTTTCTATGCACACCATTTCTCTTTATATTTTTTAATTCTCTTATTCATAGGAATTGGATATTCCTGAATCATCTCAGACTGTAATGCCCCATTTCTTACTTCTAAAGGTGTTTTACAATGGTATCTATCTTGTGGTCGTTCTGTTGAATAGAATCGTATGTAATCATTTATTGCGTGCCTTAATGAAGCTTCATCTGTGATTTCGTACAGTTGATACATTTCAGCTTTTATGATGCCCCAAAATCCTTCGGTAGGTCCATTATCGATACAGTGTCCAACTCTTGACATTGATTGTTCCATTTCCTGTTCAATAAGCTTTCTTTTAAACACCTTGCTGGTATACTGAAAACCTCTGTCTGAATGAAAAAGAGGTTTTGCTTCTGGATTTGCAGCTATTGCTTTATCAAATGTTTTAAACACTAATTGATTATCATTTCTGCAGCTTATGACATGTGAAACTGGATATCTGTCATACAAATCCAGAATTGCACTCAAATAGAGTTTCTTTTGTGTACCTGGCACTTTGAATTCCGTTACATCAGTTACCCATTTCTCATTAGGGGCATTTGCATAAAAGTCTCTTTCAAGCTTATTTTCGGCGGTTTCATCAGGTGCAGA
>CAZTGQ010000086.1:0-4578 GCA_964613345.1 uncultured Acidaminococcales bacterium
AAGGATATAGTGCTCATGCAAGCTACTACTAAGGTTATAGTGCTGGATAAAAACTTTCTTGATTTATGGCAGGAGGGTGATAAAAAAATTGATAAGCTTGCTAAGAATTTAGCTTATCTCACCCTGCGCCTAGAGCTGAATTTAACGGACAATACTTACAGACCAATGGAGCTGAAATTATTTGATAAAAAGGATAAGGCTTTTTCTCAAAAGAAATTTAAAATAAAGGCTCAGAGGATACCCCCAAATACCTTTGTATCTCTGCTTTGGCAAAGAGCGGAGGAAAAGGCTGCGGCTCTTAAGGCGCCTGTAAGTACTTCTAAAGAAATAGATAGTGAAATAGTTAGCTCAAAAGAAACACTAAAAACTAGTGAAGATCTTGCTAAGAAAAAAGACATGAAGGAGAGCCAAAATGAAAATAAGAGGATTTGAAAAGATAAGTAAATATCAAGATGTGGATTTCGTATTACCAGCTAGGCAAACTGCAAACGCTGCAGGCTACGATTTCTGTGTGCCGGAAGAGGTCACCTTGGAACCAGGCAAGCTAGTTTTGGTTCCCACGGGCATCAAGGCTTATATGCAATCTGACGAATATCTAGGTATACATATTCGTTCCAGCATGGCGGTGAAGAAGCACTTACGCTTAGTAAATAATGAAGGCATTATTGATGCTGATTACTATAATAATCCTGATAACGAGGGACATATTATGGTAGCGCTGATTAACGAGGGGCAGGAACCTTTGACCTTAGCTAAGAATGAACGCATTGCTCAGGGAATTTTTTATAAATTTCTAACTGCAGACGGTGATAGTCTGATAGATAAAAATACCAGAGCAGGTGGATTTGGCAGCACGAAGTAAAGACTAAAAAGCTCATCACTTTACAGAAATAATCTCAAAATGCAAAAAACGTAAATTGGTGGTTGACAAGGCAGAAACAAGTGTCTATACTCATACTTATAAATAAAACAATGTTACAAGATAGAGGAGCGGGGAAAATAAGTACTTCCAGGAGGGGCACCGACGAGGGGAAGGAAAGGATAACCGCCGAAATTATAAGCTGGGCGCAGCTTATAATTGGGACGCTAGCCAATAGTTAACGTACTGTCGCCGTTTAGGTGGAGAGCTATCATGACATGTATCCCTTAACTACCAACGTAGGTGAGACATTACAAGCCATTGAGAGCTTTCTCAATGGCTTGTTTCTATTTTGAACAGAGAAAGGATGTTATCATGATTAAAGTTTTAGTTAATGGAGCTTTGGGTAAAATGGGTAGTACGGTAGTACATAATGTGCTTCAACAAAAAGATATGGAACTGGTTGGAGCCGTTGATGTGAACGGAGGTCCTGGCAAAGCAGTGGAGGGTTATGCTGTAGATGCGGATTTGCAAGAGGCCATTAACAAATATAAACCTGAGATTGTAGTAGATTTCACCAGACCGGATGTTGTTATGCAGAGCCTAAGCATTATTTTAAACTCAGGCGTTAATGCCGTGGTTGGTACTACAGGCTTCACACCGGAAACCTTAGCTGAAGTAGAATCAATGGCACAGAAAAATAAAGTGGCAGCTCTTGTTTGCCCCAATTTTGCTATGGGTGCTGTACTCATGATGAAGGTAGCTACAGAGATTGCTAAATATTTCCCCCAAGTGGAAATTATTGAAAAGCATCATGACCAAAAGTTGGATGCTCCCAGTGGTACAGCTATTTTAACTGCTCAAAAGCTAGCGGCTGTTAGAGGCGGCTTTGTAGCACAAGGCAGAGAGGATGAAACAGAAAAATTGCCTCACGCACGCGGAAATAACTTTGAAGGCATGCGCATTCACTCTGTTAGACTTCCAGGCTTTGTAGCTTCACAGGATATTATTTTTGGTAGCATGGGTGAAACCTTAACTATAAAGAATGATCCTATTAATAGAGATTGTTATATGCCCGGCGTTATGCTGGGTATCAGAACCATGGTAGGACGTGTTGGTTTAAGCTATGGTTTAGATTCAATTTTAGATTAGAGAAAATTAGGAGGGGTTTATTATGAAGAGTTATAATTTAGCCATTTTGGGAGCTACAGGTGCTGTAGGTCAAGAATTTATTAAGCTATTAAACGAAAGAGATTTTCCTTTTAATAATTTAAAGCTTTTGGCTTCTTCTCGTACTGCAGGTACTCAGCTAGTAGTGAGAGGTAAAACCTATACTGTTGAAGAGGCAAAGGCAGATTCCTTTAATGGAGTGGATATTGCTTTATTCGCAGGTGGTGCTATCAGCAAGGAATTTGCGCCTATTGCTGTAAAGGCAGGTGCGGTTGTTATCGATAATTCCAGTACCTATAGAATGGATCCTGAGGTTCCCTTGATTGTACCGGAAGTTAATCCTCAAGCTATTTTGAAGCACAAGGGTATTATCGCTAATCCTAATTGCTCCACTATTATTATGGTAATGGCTTTAAAGCCCTTGTATGACCTTTCTCGTATTAAAAGAGTTATTGTTTCCACTTATCAAGCTGCTTCCGGAGCAGGTAAAGAAGGCTTGGATGAATTAGAAAAGCAAATCAAACAAGCTGCTGCTGGCGAAGAAATGCAAGCTAATATTTTCCCCGGCGCTGCTTTTCCCAAGCATTATCCCTTGGCTTTAAATTTAATTCCGCATATTGATGTCTTCCAAGATAATCTTTATAGCAAGGAAGAAATGAAGATGGTCAACGAGACCAAGAAGATTTTTGACGATTACAAGATGGGTGTGACTGCTACAACGGTGCGTGTACCTGTTTATAGAAGTCATAGTGAATCCGTGAACATTGAGCTAGAGGAAGAAGTGGATTTAAGTGTTATGCGTGCGGCTTTAAGTAAATTTCCCGGTGTAGTTTTGCAGGATGATCCTCAAAATCAGATTTATCCTATGCCTTTATATACCTCAGACAAGAATGATGTTTATGTAGGTCGTTTACGTAAGGATGAATCCGCACCTCGCTCTTACAACTTCTGGTGCGTGGGAGACCAAATCCGTAAGGGTGCTGCTTTAAACACCCTGCAAATTGCAGAGACTATGATTAAAAACGGCTGGCTTTAAGCCTCACGAAGGAGATTTAAAAGAATGAAGATAATTGTGCAAAAGTTTGGCGGGACCTCTGTGGCTACCCCGGAAGCAAGACAAGCAGTAGTTAAAAAAGTACAGGAGGCTCAGGCTAAGGGCTTTGCACCTGTGGTAGTTGTTTCTGCTATGGGAAGAAAGGGACAGCCTTATGCTACAGATACTCTCATTGAGGTTTTAAAGGAAGCTAATCCTTCACCGGATGCTCATGAGATGGATTTATTAATGGCCTGTGGTGAGATTATTTCCTCCACAGTTATGGCCGTAACCCTCCAGGGTGCTGGTCTTAAGGCAAAAGCTCTCACCGGTGGTCAAGCAGGAATGCTGACCGATGATAATTTTGGTGAAGCTAAAATTAAAAATATCAAAACCGGTTATCTCATTAGTCTGTTAGAAGAGGGGATTGTGCCTGTTATCTGTGGTTTTCAGGGAGAAACTGCTGATATTTTTGACATTACTACTTTAGGCCGGGGTGGCAGTGATACCTCTGCTGCGGCCTTTGGTGCTGCCTTAAAAGCTGAGCAGGTAGAAATTTATACTGATGTAGATGGAATTATGACTGCAGATCCTCGCATCGTCAATGAGGCTAAGATTATGAAGCAAATCTCCTATGGAGAAATTTGTGAAATGGCTCATCAAGGAGCTAAGGTTATTCATCCTCGGGCTGTAGAAATAGCTATGCATCATAGTACCCCCTTGATAGTAAAATCTACTTTTTCCGATGCTCCCGGTACTTTGATTTCTGCTGCTACTAATTCAACAGTGATGGAAAATGATGAAACCACCGGTAAGCATGTGGCAAGTGGTGTAGCTCATTTAACAGGTATCGCTCTCTTTAGCGTACCCCTTGGTCAAAGTGATGCCGCTAATGGTAATAAATTATTTAATACCTTAGCAGAAAATGGTATCAGTATTGGCAGTATGAGCTTGCAGCCTAAGTCAATTATGTTTGCTGTATATAATCCAGCTGCAGCTAAGACTATGGAGGTCTTAAAATCTCAGGGTTATACTTATGGCTATGAACCTGATTGTGCTAAGGTTTCTGTTATTGGAACAGGTATGGGAGGAGTGCCCGGTGTAATGGCTACTTTTGTGGCAGCTCTTACCAATGCAAATATTCAAATTTTACAAACAACTGATTCTATTACCACAATTTCTGCTATAATTAAGGAGCAGGATATCAAGCAAGCGGTTAATGCATTACACACGGATTTTAACTTATAGGAAGGTGGATTTTATGAAGAACCCTTATTTTGGTAGACTAATCACAGCAATGGTAACCTTATTCAATCAAGACACTTCAGTTAACGTATCTCGTACTGCGGAATTCGCTCAATGGCTAGTGGACAATGGCAGCGATGCTGTCTTAGTTTGTGGCACCACCGGCGAAGCTCCCACAATTACCGTGGAGGAAAAAACAGAACTTTTTAAAGCTGTCATCAAAAAAATTGACCATAAGGTACCTGTGATTGTGGGCACTGGCTCCAACGAT
>CAZTGQ010000086.1:4588-6925 GCA_964613345.1 uncultured Acidaminococcales bacterium
CATTATAATGACACAGTTAGCAGAAAGCTTGGGTGCCGATGGTGCTTTAGTCGTAGGCCCCTACTACAATAAGCCTACTCAAGAGGGTTTCTTCCAGCATTTTAAGGCAATCGCCAATGCTACTAAATTACCTTTGATTGTTTATAATGTACCGGGGCGTACAGGAACTAATATTTTACCTGCCACCGTAGCTCGCTTGGCTAAGGAATGCAAGAATATTGTAGCTATTAAAGAGGCTGCAGGTAATGTAAGCCAAACGGCAGAGCTTTATCGTGTTATGCCTAAGGATTTTAGCATTTATAGTGGTGATGATGGTCTTATCCTTCCCTTTATGGCTGTAGGTGCTACTGGCTTAATTTCAGTTTTAAGTAATCTAGGCGGTGGTCTTTTGCAGGAGCTAATGCAAGCCTACGAAGATGGACAGGTGCAAAAGGCTAAAGATCTTTATGCTCAAATGGTACCTCAAGCTAAGGCTATGTTTATGGTAAGTAATCCCATTCCGGTTAAAGAGGCTGTTACCATGCTGACTCCTTTTAATGCAGGACCTTATCGTTTGCCTATGTGTCCCATGACCGAGGTAGAGCGTGACCAATTTAAGCGCCTTTTAAAAGAGTGCGGTTTAAAAAAATAACATTTTATCTACGCTATCCCTTGGGATAGCGTTTTTCTTTTGGCCTAAACATGGTATAATTATTTTGTAAAGAAAAGAAAGGCTAGGTGTAAAAATGAAAGTTAAAACTACTATTACCACGGAGAAATTTACTCATTTTATTTATTTATTACCAGAAGAACCCTGGACGGGAAAAAGTGAGCTTCCTCATAGAACGTTACTACAAGAAATGGCTGGTACTGATAAGGAATTCACTAAGGCTCTGCATTTAAATAAAGGCTTTTTCCAGCAGGGTAAAAGCCTTGTACAAATTTGCACCGTAGGGTTAGGACCAAAGGCAGATGCTACTATCCTTAGAAAGGCTGCAGGAACTATAGCTAGAGACTTAAAGACTGCTAAAGCAGAAGCGCAGGTAGCTGATTATACTCCTCTAACCATGAACGCATATACAATTAAAGCCATGTCAGAAGGATTACTTTTAGGCTCCTATAGCTATGAGGAATGCAAAAGTGCCAAGGACAAGACCTTACCCTTAGAATTCACTATAGTAACTAAAGTAAAGGATAGTAAGGAAATCCTAGAAGAAACAAAAATTATTACGAGCAACATTTGTTTAGCTCGTGATTGGGTTAATAAGCCTAGCAATATTTTATATCCGGAGATTTTAGCTGATTTTGCTCAAGCTTTTGCCAAAAAGCTAAAGCTTTCCTGTGAGGTACTGGATAAAAAAGCTTTAACCAAGAAAAAAATGGGTGGTATTCTAGCTATTGGACAGGGGTCTGACCATGAACCAAGAATGATTACTGTCAAATATCAAGGTGCTGGCAAAAATGATCCTTATATAGCTTTTGTAGGCAAGGGTGTAACCTTTGACAGTGGTGGTATTTCCTTAAAGCCATCTGAAGGAATGGGAAATATGAAGGATGATATGGCAGGAGCTGCAGCAGCTTTAGCAGCCGTGAAGGCTATCGCTGAACTAAAGCTCCCTGTTAATGTTATGGCTGTTGCCGGTTGTGTAGAAAATATGCCCAGCGGTTCCTCTGTAAAGCCAGGAGACGTGGTAATTTCCGGTAGCGGTAAGACCATCGAGGTTGATAATACTGATGCAGAGGGTAGAGTTGTTTTGGCCGATGCAGTTTGGTATGCAGGAGCTCAGGGTGCAAAAAAAATTATAGATTTAGCCACCTTGACAGGGGCCTGTCTCATAGCTCTAGGACTAGAAACTGCCGGTGTTCTTACAAATAATAAGGAATTATGCAAAAAGGTATTGGCAGCTGGTAAAGCAAAAGGTGAGAGTTATTGGGTACTGCCTTCCTTGCCTGATGTGAGGGAGCTTTTAAAAGCACCAACAGGTGATGTTTTAAATGCTACAGGTCGTTGGGGTGGGACCATTAGCGCAGGTCTTTTCATCGAAGAATTCGTGCCTAAAAATACTCCTTGGGTTCATTTAGATATAGCAGGCCCAGCTAATACAGACAAAGCTCTAGGCTATTGGAATCGTGGAGCTACTGGTTTTGGCGTTGCTACCTTGGTGCAGCTTGCCAGGGAGCTTTAAAATGCTAGCTGACCTACATATACATTCTACTTCTTCTGATGGCGTATATACGCCCTTTGCTTTAATAGAACAAGCCCAACAAGCTCACCTTAAGGCCATTGCTCTTACTGATCATGATAATACTGAGGGCTTTATTCGCTTGCTTACTGCCCGTTTCAATGGAAATTTGTAG
>CAZTGQ010000087.1:0-2563 GCA_964613345.1 uncultured Acidaminococcales bacterium
CAGCAATACCCGCTCCCGGTTGACCAATGGGCGAAATATTCAAAAATGCTTTTACCCTCATCTTGACCCCTCCTCAAAGTGCTTATTTCTAAACTTAGACAGCATTATCAAATTGCACTATCTACATTTATTTTTTTCTAAATCAGCCTAAAATTAAAGGCTTATGGGGTCACGACCAAAATCATCTGCTCCATAAGCCTTCTATTTATTCTTCTACTACTTCCGGTTCTTCCTTCTTCTTAAGACTCTTTTTAATAGTAACAAAAAGGAAAACTACTGCTACTAACAGAAACACCAAAGAAATTGGTCTGGTGAAGAAGACCGAAATATCGCCATTACTTGCTTGCAAGGCTCTACGCAGATTTTCCTCTGCCATTTTACCAAGAATAAAACCAATAATAAGCGGTGTGGAAGGAACCTTGGTGACCTTAAAAAACACTCCTAAAAGTCCAAAGCCCAAAACAGACCACACATCAAAGATTCTGGAGTTACTGGAATAAGCACCAACAACACAACAAACCATAACTATAGGTAAAAGAATATGCTTGGGAATATCCAAAAGCTTTACGAAAATTCTCAGTCCTGCTCTTTCAAAAATGAGCATAGCAAAGGTTGCAACAATTAAAGCGATAAAAATACCATATACATACATACCACTTTTTTCAAAAATCAAAGGTCCGGGATTAATACCGTGAATAGTTAAACCACCTAAGAAAATAGCTGTAACAGTATTACCCGGAATACCCATAGTCAATAGGGGAATCAAGGAACCACCAATTACGGCATTATTAGAGGTTTCAGAGGCAATAATACCATCAATAATACCGGTACCGAACTTTTCCGGATACTTAGAAGAATTCTTTTCCGCTGTATAGGCTAAAAGGCCGGAGGTAGAACCACCAATACCCGGTAAAATACCTATGCCAATACCTATAAGAGAAGAACGAATCATGTTACCAATCTGTCCTTTGAACTCACTCCAGGTAATGCCAAACCCTTTCAGACTATAGCTTTTTTTCTGGAAAGCATCAGCTAAATGCTTACGACCAAATCCGGCCATAATAATATCGGTAACAGCAAAGACACCGATTAACAGCACTACAATATCGAAACCGGACAGAAGCTGAAATTGTCCAAAGGTAAAACGAGTAAGTCCATCAATAGGAGCTATACCAATCATGGAAATCGCAATACCAAATAATCCTGCTAATAAACCTTTGAGCAAGGAATTACCTGATAAGCTGGCAATGATTGTCAAGGAGAAAAACGCAATAGAAAAATATTCTACGGGAGTGAACTTAAGCGTTACTGCCGCCAAATAGGGCGATACAAAGATTAACGCAAAAATAGAAATCAAGCTACCTATAGCAGAATAAAGAATGCCCACGCCTAAAGCCTTACCGGCTTCTCCTTTATCCGCCATAGGACCACCATCAAAAACAGTAGAAATAGATGAAGGTGTTCCCGGGATTTTTAATAAAATAGCGGAAATAAGACCACCGGAAATGCCACCCATATACAAACCAACCAGCAAAGAAATACCATTCACAGGCTCCATGCCAAAGGACATGGGCAGGAACAACACTACTGCCATAGTAGCAGATAATCCGGGAATGGAACCGAAAATAATGCCAACAACAACACCTATAATAATCAGCGCCAAACAGGCAGGGTTGCAAACGGCATATAATGCATCTAAAATCATTTTTAACCCTCCTTAGAAGCTGAGTATGCCTGTTGGTAAAGGCATGCCAATAACATAAACAAATAAACCATAGACAATAACTGAAGTCAGCACTGCTATTACACTAAATAGCGGCAACTTCCTATTTTGTTCATTACTTAAAATTAAAATTTGGACAAAAAGATATAAAACCGTAGAAACTAAAAAGCCTAAAATATCATACAAAACAACATAGGCGGCAATACAGGCTACAGTTAAAAGGCCACCCTTAAGATCGGTATCGTCCTTCGCAGCATTTTTCTTCGACTTATCCTTAAAAGATAAGACCAGAGTAGCCAATGCTGTCAAAATGATAGCAATGGCTACTAGCTTCGGCATAAAGCCTGAGCCCAAATCTCTGGCCATTAATGATTTTATCTTTAAAGCTTCGGTATACATACCTACACCGAAGAGTAGAAACGCCACTGAACAGATAATATTTTTTATTCTGTCAGTCATGCTACTCTCCCTCTCATTTACCAGTACCTAGTAGTAAAAAGCCTCTTTTATTTCTTAAAATATTTCTTCAATACTTCTACCTGTGCTAAATCTTCCTTGTTGGTGGTAGCCGCATCTCTGTAATTAGGTTCTGCATAGTATTTTGCTAAGGTCGCTTTGAAATCAGGATCCTTAGTAATTTCTTCTATAGCCTTGCCCAATTTATCTGCAATGGCTTGAGAAGTTCCTTTAGGCAATTTAACTTCATAGTTCTTAGATACCACGATATTATAGCCCTGTTCCTTAAAGGTCTTGAATTTTTCCATACCGGGTACAGTTTTAGCAGAGCATACTCCTAGAACGATAAAGTCGCCTTTTTCCACATAGTCACGTACATTTAAA
>CAZTGQ010000087.1:2573-6868 GCA_964613345.1 uncultured Acidaminococcales bacterium
AAATAGTTGGCTGCATACACATCAACTTGGTTGCCCATAAAAGCAGCTAATCTTTCTGCAGCGCCTGTTCCTACGTCCAATAAATCCATTTTAATGCCCATGGTTTCTTCCATCAAAGAACTTACGTGATGGTTAATGGAGCCATAAACATTAGAAAATCTTGCTTTGCCTGGATTAGCCTTGCAATAAGCAATAAATTCCTTTAAGTTTTTCCAAGGAGAGGTTTTCTTAACGCACACAACATAGCTATTATCCTGAGCAATAGTAGCAACATTTAAGAAGTCATTGGTATAGGAAAAATCTGCTACACCGGTTCCTTCCTGTACTAAGGATGCCCCTGTGTGATTAAACAAAATATTATAGCCATCCGGTTTTGCAGCCATAATAGTTTTAGCAGCTACGATACCGCTACCCCCGGTCATATTAACTACCACAAAGTTTTGATTAAATTTTTCGCTAAGCTTTTTAGACATCAGACGACAATAGGTGTCCGTATCTCCGCCGGCGTTATAAGGTAGAGTAACCGTAACAGCCTTAGTCGGCCATTTTACATCCTTACCTGCCTTAGCACCACCAGCTGGCGCCGCACTTTTACCGCAGCCTGCCAATAAAGCTGTTGCCAATAATACTGCGCCCATCTTTCCCAACATCGTTTTGTTTTTCATCTTATTGCCTCCTCGTTTATTTTTACCCTTTATACGAAACTGCTTAAAATAAAATATCTCTATAAACAAGCTTGCCCTTCTTCACCGTAAGCATAGGTTTATATACATACTGGCCTTGGCGCAGCTGCTTAGTACTCTCATAATATGGCCTATCGCCAAATTCATTTCCTGTCGTTAGCTTTTTGAAAACAGCTACGTCTCCCCAAGCACCCTTGCTTAAACAGCCTATTTGTCCGGAAAGCCCCATTACCTGTGCCGGCATTTGACTACACCTTTTAATCACTTCATAAATATCCATTCCTAAATAGGCATATTTAGAAATTTGCATAGCTAAATTAAAGGCAGTAGGTCTTTGAAACATGCTAAACTGTGTTAAATCAGTAGCTATAATATCCGGTAAAAAGCCTTCTTTTATCGCTTGTTCACTAACCTCAAAGGAAAAATGTGCTCTGGCATCCGCCGCTTCAAAAATAACCCCTCTCTCTCGAGCTCTATAGGCCTCCTCTAAAACTCTGCCCTGGTTATTCAAAAGAGTATAACCAACATTTTGATACATATGAGTAAGGATATCTCCCGGCCTCAACATTTTTATAACTTCACCAAGAGGCTCCGGTGGATTTGTGCAGTGCACCATAACAGGCACCTGTAATTTTTCAGCTAGCTGAATAGTTTTTTCCATCGGCTTAAGGCCATAACTGCCCACTATATTTTTACTGGTACGTAGCTTAAGGCCTTCAAATTTTCCCGGATATTTAGCAAATAATTCTCTTATCTTCCCTTCCTCGAAGGAAGCCGGATCCATATTTTCCAACTGCGGTAAAGTGGACAAACCTGTGGAACTGATATTAAGATAAGCTTTAATATCTAGCAGAGTTCCTTCATTTAAAAATTCTACATGCTGCTCATAGGTATCGCAGCCTAAGCTTCCAGCATCTACCACAGTAGTAACTCCACTACTAAAACAACAGCTTTCCGAGGGAATTCCTGTGGCCAAAAAAGGATATACATGAGCATGGTGATCAATAAGACCGGGAGTTACCAAACAATCTGTGGCATCCACCATGAAATTTGTTTTTTCTTGACTAAAATCCCCTAAGCCGAGAATCCTCCCATCCTTAATTGCTAGGTCTGTTTTCCCTTGAAAATTATTGGTAGGATCTAGGACAAGTCCATTTTTTATCAGTAAGGTATCTGCCTCCATCATGCCCTCCCTCCACCTAAAGCTGTTAGTATATTCTGTAAATTCATGCTACCATAAAAGCTCGCGTTATTCTAACAATAAAATCTTTGTGTTTCCACAAATTTATTTTGTTAAAACCAGAGGCGAACTTTTAGCAATATTATTTAAAAATCAAACATACCTGCTTCCTTACCACTGCCTTTTTTAGTATCAGTATAGGTCTTTGCGGTAGCGTAATCCACGTCGTTAATGGGCCAAGTGGGGCTCTTGCCCTCATAAACCTCTTCTACTCCCATAGCAGCAAAATAAGATGCTCTATGTGCTGCTTCCGTAGTATTACCGCCAATATGCGGATAAATAATAACATTTTCTAGGGTTAGCAGCTTGTTTTGAGGATCAACAGGCTCCTTCTTAATGGCATCCAATCCGGCACCGGCAATAATGCCATTCTTACAAGCTTCATATAAATCATCTTCATTTACACAACCGCCCCGTGCAGTATTAATGAGGAAGGCTGTTGGTTTCATTAGCGCTAAGGTATCCTTATTCACCATATCGTGAGTAACAGGAGTATTAGGAGTATGTACAGAAACATAATCGCTTTCCTTAAAAATTCTCTCTAAATCACGTACCACTTCTACACCCTCGGGGAAAGCAGAAGCCGGTTTATAAGGATCATAAGCCAAAACATTCATTTCCATAGCCATGGCTCTTACAGCAAGACGACTACCAATGTTACCACAACCGATGATACCTACGGTCTTACCATTTAAAGTGTTCTTTCTGATCTTAAGCTTAGCCTTGTAGTAATCCTGTACCCAGGTAGAACGCAGGGCCAATACGTTGCGGCTGCACTCTAGCATGAGCATTAAAGCAGTTTCTGCTACAGAGGTACTATTAGCTACCGGTGCATACAAGGTTTGGACACCATTATCATGACAAGCCTTCACATCCAAAGCATCAAAGCCGGCACCGTGGCGCACTATAACCTTTAAATTAGGATTAGCTTCAATAACCTCTCTGGTAATCTTGGTGATACGAACAATCATAGCCTCCGGCTGATGCTCCTTCATATCTGCCAAAACATCCTCTGTTTCAAAACCACGACCCCAAATAAGGGTATGTCCATGATCCTCTAAAAATTTAATTCCTTCACTCATAATTTCCTGTGGTAATAAAATCTTCCAGCCCATGTGCATTCTCCTCTATTTTTTAATATGAAACAAATTATCCTCTATATACATCGTCAATGATTTCAAAGCCCTTAGCCGCAAGAGATTTACCCACCCATTCTCTATTAGCCGTGCCATTTTTAGAGGCCTCCAGCTTGCTTTCATCCTTAGCTTGAAATTCCTTAGCTGCCTGTAAAACCACTGCCGCATCTTTTTTAGGAATACAAATAACGCCATCAGGATCACCTAAAATAATGTCCCCAGGATTAATACTAATGCCGCCGCAGGAAATAGGTACATTAATCTCTCCAGGGCCTTCCTTATAGGGGCCGCCAGGAGTTGTACCGGTAGCATACACAGGAAAATCCCACTTGCCGATTTCATCAATATCCCGAATTGGACCATCAATAATTATGCCTGCAATTTTCTTGGTATAACGCAGATAGGCCATCATAACCTCACCAATAATAGCGCGGGTATCATCCTCCTCGTTAGAAAAAACGATAACATCGCCTTCACCTACATAGTTTAAGGCTGCATGCAGTGCTAGATTATCACCTGCACGACCCTTTACTGTATAAGCTGGACCAACCATCATTTGAGCCTTAGGAGAGCTTACCAAATGTATTCTGGGATTCATGGCACAGTTACGTTCCATTACATCTGCTACATTAGAAGCAGGTATATTCTTAAACTCCATCATGACTGCCTTATCAGGCAACTCTCTTTGTAAATAAATTCTCTTTCCTACTGGCATTTTTTCTTCCTCCTTCAAAATAATCATTTAACTATTTGTTTTGATTTTTCTGTGTTTTCATGATATTATAAATTTATAACAAATCCAAACAGTATTTTTTTGATTTTTTTACAAATATTTTTTGTTACAAAAGGAGCTTCTTATGGACATAACCAGCCTATATTATTTTCACGAACTATGTAAGGATCTCAACGTCACTAAAACAGCTACCAGACTTTTTATTTCTCAGCAAACCTTAAGCAATCACATCATCAGAACGGAAACAGAATTTCAAACTAAGCTCTTTTATCGCAAGCCCCATCTAGCATTAACAGATTCCGGACGAGAGATGCTCCTCTTTGCCAAAAAAGTGCTGGAAGAGCGTGCTCAATTCACCAATAAATTAACTGATATCGAAAAGGAACAACGAGGCTTAATCCGCTTTGGTGCCAGTCACTTATGCTCTAGGAGCTGTCTGCCCAGCGTTCTGCCCCGTATGGCGGAAATTTATCCCGATGTAAGCATCTCTCTCACTGACAAAA
>CAZTGQ010000088.1:0-6851 GCA_964613345.1 uncultured Acidaminococcales bacterium
ACCAAGGCTTTGGGTAAACGTTCACCTGCATTAAAGGTTCTTTCTACAACGGAACCGGTGCATAGATTACGCATTTTAGCACGGACAAAAGCTGCGCCCTTACCTGGCTTTACATGTTGGAATTCCACTACCTGCCAAGCATCACCATCAATTGTTACAGTTACTCCAGTTTTAAATTCATTTGTTGAAATCATAAAAAGCCTCCAAGTTTTAATGTATTGTTTTGCCTATAATTCCAGTAATTCCTTAGGTGCTTCGGTGAGTCTTAAGCACCCCTCCGAAGTAACTAAAACCGTGTCTTCAATACGTACGCCACCTTGGTTAGGAAGATAAATTCCCGGCTCCACGGTAACGATGGCATTTACTGGCAGTGGCTTAACATTTCTCCTGTTCAGCACCGGCTGTTCATGGATATCTAAACCCACTCCGTGGCCTAGACCATGACCAAAATAAGCACCATAGCCCTTCCCGGCAATAAATTTACGAACTACTCCATCCACGTAAGCACCGCTTACTCCAGGCTTCACCTTCTGTTCACCTAGAAGATTTGCTGCTAAAACAATGTGATAAATTTCCCTTTGCCAAGGCTCTATTCTTCCCACTGCTACGGTTCTGGTAATATCAGACCTATAGCCTTGATAAGTAGCACCAAAGTCAAAGGTAACTAACTCTCCCTGCTCTATTTGTTTGGGAGATGCCACTCCATGAGGAAGTGACCCTCTTTTACCTGAAGCAACAATGGTGGTAAAAACCATGGCTTCAGAGCCTAACATTCTCATATTATATTCCAGCATAGCAGCTAGGGTTTCTTCCCTAAGGCCAACCTTAATATGAGGAATTAACTGAGCAAAAGCCTCATCAGAAATTGCCACTGCTCTTTTAATAAGCTCAATTTCCTCAGGCGACTTCATTTGTCTAAGAAGAGAAAGTTCTAAATTCTTCCAGCGAGCTTCAGGCTGAGCCTTTGCTAGATAGCATTGCTCGGAATAAGAAAAATAATCACCATCTAAAGCAAGGCGTGTACCTAGCTTGAGCTTGGCCACTTCACTCCAAAAGCCATCCTTATGCTCAATTACTTTGCAACCATGAGCTTGATTTTTAGCTTGGAGAGTATAACGGGAATCGGTGATAAGCAAAATATTTTCTTGGTCTACGTACAGGAGACTTTCCCCTCCTGTAAAGCCTGTAAAGTATCTAATGGAAGTATCTCCTTTAACAAAGATACCATCCACCTCTTCCTGCTGGAGTAAAGTTCTGAGTTTAGTGAGTCGTAACATAAATACCTCCTTCACAAAGAAAATTACTAAAATATTTTAGCATATTTTCTAGCTTTTGCCTATATTATTCTCTAAAATCCTTTAAAATTTTTGCTTTAAAGGGCAAATGTAAAACCACCTGCTCCACATCAAGCATCGTATCCGGAGTTCCTCTAAGCTTTAAGACACCTTTTTTAGGATCCACCGTAGTCACAAGTGCCAAGTATTCATAACCTTCAAAAATTCTATTTACATCAATTATTTGTCTAGGCTCTACCTCAATGTAAAGAACACTATCAGGCATTTTTAAGTCTCCTTAAGAGAGCATAGGCTGGGATTTCCCTCGAACAATGAGCAGTAAAAATCATTTGCGCATGAGGAGCAACGCTAAGAGCTTCTCCCCCTTCGTCTTGCATCTGCTCTAGAGTCAAAGGGAAAATTTCACCCTTTGGAGTTAGTACCTCTAGCACCTGTCCTTGGGACACATTATTTCTCTGCTCAATAGTTACTCGTTTTAAGGTAGCATCATAGTCTAGAACTAAACCTACAAAATCACTGGTCTGCTCATAGGAAGACGAGGTATAAACTTGAGAATTATTATCCGGCTTAGCCAAAGCAAAGCCTGTAGTATACGGGCGATGAGAAACCTTATCTAATTCCTCCAGCCATTCTTTTTTAACCTGATAAGCCTTGGGGTCAGCAAAGTAGCTGTCTATGGCCTTACGATAACAGCTAACTACCGTAGCAACATAATGAACGCTCTTCATTCTGCCTTCTATTTTTAAACTGGCAATACCAGCTTCTATAAGCTGGGGTAAATACTCAATTAGGCAGAGGTCCTTAGAATTCAGTACATAAGAGCCTCTTTCGTCTTCAACTAAATCAAATTCTTCCCCCGGTCTATTTTTCTCTTTGAGAGAAAACTCCCAGCGACATACCTGAGCACAGGAACCTCTGTTACCATCCCTACCGGTTAAATAGCTGCTTAATAAGCATCTACCGGAATAAGAAATACACATAGCACCATGAACAAAAGCCTCTAGCTCAACATCAGTATGCTTTTTAAATTCAGCCATTTCCACTAAAGATAATTCTCTCGCCAGTACAACTCTAGCAGCACCCAGCCCTTGCCAAGCCTTGGCTGTAGCATAATTAGTGGTATTAGCCTGAGTGCTCACATGAAGTTCCATCTGAGGCACTATTTCTCTGGCGATTTGCCAAATACCTAAATCAGAAATAAGTAGTGCATCTACCTTGGCCTTATCTAACGCTCTTAAATAATCCGGTAGCTCCTTTAAATCATCATTATGAGGGAAAATATTAACTGTAACATATACCTTTTTCCCCAAGCCATGAGCAAAGGCTGCCGCCTCCGCTATTTCCTCCAAAGAAAAATTAGCGGCAAAGGCTCTCAGCCCAAAGCTTTTCCCTCCTAAGTACACAGCATCAGCTCCGTACATCAAGGCCATTTTACATTTTTCCATGCTCCCAGCAGGAGCTAATAATTCCGGCTTTTTCATATATTATTCTTCCCATGTATTTCTTCAATTTTCTTTAAATGCTCTTGGTAGGTTTTAGTAAAACGATGATGTCCATCCTTATCCGCTACAAAATATAAAAGATCCGTATTCGTAGGATGAATTACCGCTTCTATAGCCTCAATACTCGGATTAGCAATAGGTCCAGGCGGTAAGCCGGGATTTTGATAGGTATTATAAGGAGAGCTTAGCTTAGTATCAGCTATAGTAACCTCTTCCTTTTGCCTTCCTAAAATATACTGTATGGTAGTATCGGACTGAATAGGCATATAAATCCTTAAGCGTTGCAAAAAGACACCGGCAATTAGAGGCATCTCCTCTTTAAAAACAGCTTCCTTTTCCACCATGGCTGCAAGATTAATTACATCTCTCACACTCATGCCGGTGGCCTTAATATCCTCTTGTAAGGTTAGAGTAAGGCGTTTATTAAACTCCTTCACCATCATAGTCAAAATATCTTTTTCTGAAATATTCTTTGTCAAGTAGTAGGTAGACGGATAAGCAAAGCCCTCTGCTTTATAAATAACATCAGAATTATTTGTCTCCATGTAGGCATAAGGAGTGTAATTCTTGGCCGCCTCCTTAAAGGCTGCTCCATTGCCCAAATGCTCAGCCTCTAGCTTCTCAGCAATTTGGTTAATGGTAAAGCCTTCCGGTACGGTAAAGGTAGCATAATGGACCTCTCCCTTAGCAAGGATTTCTACTATATCCTGGTTAGACATACCCGCTACGATTTGATACTGTCCAGCTTGAAGCACGCTGTCCAGACCACGAATTTTAGCAGCCATACGAAAAGACTCCGGTGTATTCACAAGGTGAATTTTATGGAGTAGGGTTGCAATATCTGCAGTAGTCATACCATTTTCAACTGTAAAATCAACCTTTTGTCCTGTGGCTAAGCTCACATTATCATTGGAATAATTAAAATACCAATACGTACCAAAGGCTAGCGCAATGACAAGAGCTAAAAGAATGGGTAAAAATTTCTTGTCCATGAAGTTATCCTCTTATTCCTCCTCAGCCATGAGTGCTTCATAAGCAACTTGAAAAGCCTTAAATTCTTCCTCTGTGGGGTCAACGTACAGAGGCTCTCCCTGGTCATCAAAATCTATTCTAGCTACAATGACGTTTTCATCCTCGTCATCTTCCTCATCTGCTTCTTCCTCTTCCAGCTCGCCCTTAATTTCTACTAGAATAGCAAAGCTTTTGCCCTCTACAGGCACTACCATTTCTTCTAGGAAATATGTTTCCTTGCCCTCTTCATCTGTAATAACTACGATTTGCTCCTGTTCTTCAGCTTCTGGTAAATTTTGTTCTTCTGTCATATTAACGCCTCCCTAGACTATCTAAGTAATTTTGTAAAATAACTACTGCTGCCATCATGTCAAATATTTTCCGCCTTTTTTTTCTTTGCAGCTCCGCACTGATAAGAACCTTTTCAGATGCTACAGTGGATAAACGCTCATCCCATAAAACCAGTTTAACCTGAGGAAAGCTTTCTTTGAGCTTTTCGCCATAAGCCTCACTAAGTACAGCTCTCGGTCCCAAGGTACCATTCATATTCTTAGGGTAACCTAAAACAATGGTATCCACCTCTTCTAAGGCAATTAATTCCCCCAGTCTGGCAAAGTCCTTCTGGTTTCCTTGTCGTCTAATGGTTTCTACACCTCTGGCAATTAAACCGGTAGCATCACTAACTGCTACCCCAATGGTTTTACTGCCCAAATCCAAAGCCATTATTCTCATTTACTTCCTACCTGTAAATATTTCTTCAACAGCTCTTCTAGGAGCTCATAGCGTTCAAAGTGACGCAGCTTCATTCTAGCATCCTTGTAGCTAGTAATATAAGTAGGATCGCCGCTAAGCAGATATCCTGCCAACTGAGCAATAGGATCATAGCCCTTTTCCTTAAGAGCCTCTGAAACTTCTTGAATAATTTTAGCTACATCCTTTTCTTCCTTAATAGGACTAAACATTGTAGTTTCTTGCGTTACATCTGCCATATTAAACCCTCCCTTAGCATGCTATATTATTTTATCATACTTGCTTAAAAAAGGGGAGAAACTAAATGTTCTCCCCTTCCCGCATTTTTCCTAATAACTTAATAAGACAGTTTATTTAAGTTGAGCCGCTATAACTTCTTCTGCTTTAGCAAAGGCATCAGCAAGCCTCTTTAAGTCTTTCCCTCCAGCCTGAGCCATATCAGCGCGACCACCGCCGCCACCGCCTAAAACAGTTGCAACTTCCTTAATAATTTTACCGGCATGAGCGCCCCTAGCAACAGCCTCCTTGGAAGCCATAACCAAAAGACTGATTTTGCCATCCTCCATAGGTGCTGCTAAAACAACTATGCCACCAATTTTATCTCTAAGCTTATCACCCATATCTCTTAAGGCTTCTGGACTGTCGGCCTTAAGCTGCTGTAATAAGGCTTTACACCCCTTAATTTCCTTTACCGCAGCATCAACATCGGACAATTGAGCCATAGCCATCTTTTGCTCCAGCTCTTCCTTCCGATGCTTTTCAGCCTTTAGTTCCTGTTGCAAGGCTTCCAACCGTTGCATGATCTGGGCAGGACGAGTTTTAAGTTCACCGGCAATAGACTTCAAAAGATTTTCACTTTCTCTTACATAGCTTAACGCTCCTCTGCCGGTGACAGCCTCAATACGACGAACGCCGGAGCCTACACTGGATTCGGACAAAATTTTAAATTGTCCTAAATGAGAGGTATTTGCTACATGTACACCACCACAAAGCTCCATGCTGTAACCAGGCACGGTAACAACGCGCACCACATTGCCATATTTCTCGCCAAACAGAGCAGTCGCTCCCATTTCCTTGGCCTTAGCAATTTCGGTCTCTTGTATCTCCACTGGTAAGGCAGCTAAAATTTTGGCATTAACCAGCTCTTCTACCTCTAAAAGCTCTTGCTGGCTTACAGGAGAGAAATGAGAGAAGTCAAAGCGCAAGCGATCCGGACCGACATAACTTCCTGCTTGATTAACATGCTCACCTAAAATCATCTTTAAGGCCGCGTGAAGTAAATGAGTGGCAGTATGATTACGAGCAATATCTTGCTTTCTTTCCATATCAATTTCTAACTGCACTGCATCCCCAAGGGCAATAGAGCCCTCAACTACATTACCTAAATGTACAGTTGTACCGTCAGGCAGCTTTTTAGTGTTATCAACCTGTACAATACCTGCAGGAGCAATCAGTCTACCTGTGTCACCTAATTGTCCACCACCTTCTGCATGGAAAGAAGTGTTAGACAAAATAACAGCTACTTCTGCGCCATCTTGAGCGCTAGTGATAGCTTGAGTTGCACTTAGCGGATAAATAGCCACAATACTGCCTGTGGCACTATCTTCGTCCACCTTTAAAGCAGACAAATCAAGCTCCCTGGTATCATAGACAACGGGTCTGCCTTCTTTATCGTTTCTGGCAGCTCTGGCACGCTCTCTTTGCTCTTCCATAGCAGCGTCAAAGCCAGCTTTATCCATGGTTAGACCCTGTTCCTCTAGAATTTCCTGAGTTAATTCCCAAGGAAAACCAAAGGTATCATAAAGCTTAAAAGCTTCTTGACCAGCTAAAACATCAGTCCCAGCCGTTTTTAGGTTAGCAATTTCAGCATTTAGCAGCTCCGTCCCCTGCTCTAAGGTTTCTAGGAAACGAGCTTCTTCCATAGCGATAACCTTCTCAATGTAGGCACGCTTATCTACCAAATCCTTATAATGGTCGCCATACATACCAATAACCACATGAGCAGCAGCCACCAAGAACTTATCCTTAATACCTAATAGTCTACCATGACGAATAGCACGTCTTAAAATACGACGTAGAATATATCCCCTACCTTCGTTCGAGGGTAGAATACCATCACCAATCATAAAGGTCATACTTCTAGCATGGTCAGCAATAACCTTTAAGGAAATATCAGTTTGTTTATTCTTACCATATTCCACCTGAGCACAGTTAGCTGCATACTCTATAATAGGGAAAATAAGGTCGGTCTCAAAATTAGAAGGCTTACCCTGGAGTACAGAAGCAATACGCT
>CAZTGQ010000089.1:0-6842 GCA_964613345.1 uncultured Acidaminococcales bacterium
CCTTTTCAGGTATATCCACTAAATCCTGCATATTTTGACTAGGAATAATAACAGTCTTAATTCTATACCGATTAGCAGCTAAAACCTTTTCCTTTAAGCCGCCTATAGGAAGCACCTTACCGGAAAGAGTAATCTCTCCTGTCATAGCAATGCTAGCCTTCACCTTGCGTTTCGTGAGAGCTGATTCCATAGCCGTTACCATAGTAATACCGGCAGAAGGTCCGTCCTTAGGAATAGCTCCCTCCGGCACATGAATATGAATATCAGTTTTTTCATTAAAGTCAGGAGCAATACCCAGTTCCTTGGCATGGGAACGGATATAAGTATAACCTGTTTGTGCAGATTCCTTCATCACATCCCCTAATTGCCCTGTTAACTGTAATTTACCCTTGCCCTCGCAGGCAATAACTTCTACCTTCAGAACCTCGCCGCCTACACTGGTCCAAGCAAGTCCTGTGCAAATTCCCACTTCAGCCTTAGTCTGCAAACCACCATCTAAATAAATAATGGGGCCCAGCAGCTCGCTCAAATTCTTGGGAGTAACCTTTACATTTTTAGCACTGCCCTCCACGATTTGCCGAGCTGCCTTACGACAAAGAGCTCCGATTTTTCTTTCTAAATTACGCACGCCTGCTTCTCTGGTGTAATCTCTGATAATATGCTCCAGAGTTTTAGGTGCCAAGGTAAAGGTTTTAGCAGAAAGGCCATTAGCCTCTCTTTCCTTAGGAACAAGATGAAGCTGAGCAATCTTAACCTTTTCTTCTTCCGTATAACTACTAAGCTCAATAATTTCCATTCTATCTAAAAGCGCAGGAGGAATAGTCTCTACACTATTAGCCGTAACAATCCAAAAGACATGGGACATATCATAAGGAAATTCTACGAAGTGATCGCTAAACTTAGAATTTTGCTCTGGATCCAAAACCTCTAGAAGAGCAGAAGCAGGGTCGCCTCTAAAGTCAGCGGTCATCTTGTCCACCTCGTCTAAAAGAAAGACAGGATTACTGCTACCACAAACCTCCATGCCATGAATCAAACGTCCAGGCATAGCTCCAACAGAGGTTCTTCTATGGCCTCTAATTTCGGCTTCGTCTCTCACTCCGCCTAAAGAGACTCTGGTGAATTTTTTCCCGATAGCTCTGGCTACACTTTGTGCCAAAGAGGTTTTACCTACGCCGGGAGGTCCCACCAGACATAAAATAGGTCCCTTGTTAGCCTTGGATAAAGCGCGTACCGCCAAATATTCCAGGATACGTTCCTTAACCTTTACCAAGCCATAATGGTCCTGATCCAAAATAGTAGCAGCCTGCTTTAAGTCAAAATTATCTTCCGTAAATTTATTCCAGGGAAGGCCTAATACTATATCCAAATAGTTGCGGATAATAGCACCTTCCGGCATCATAGGAGGCATCTTGTATAAGCGGTCCAATTCCTTCTCCAGCTTTTTTACAAGCTCCTCTGGCAGCTCCAGCTCCTTCATTTTAGCCTTGTACTCATTCACCTCAGACTGTTTTTCATCACCGTCATGAAGTTCTTTATTGATGGCTTTCAGCTGCTCTCTCAAGTAATATTCTTTTTGATTTTGCTCAATTTGCTTTCTCACCTGTTGAGAAATATTTTTCTCAATATTAGCAATTTCCAGTTCCTTACACAAAAAACTATAGAGCAAATTCAAACGCACTTTAACGTCAGTTGCTTCTAAAACCTTTTCCTTATCCTCGATAGCAATAGATAAATATCCTGCTATCAAATCGCCAATACGACCTGCATCCGGTTGGTCCTTAAAGGTCAAAAGCACCTCGGAGGTAACCTTTTTGCTGGCTAATACCCACTTTTCAAAGGTTTCTACCAGCATTCTTTTGAGCGCCTCTATTTCATTACTCTGGTCGTTAATATCTGGCAAAGTACCTACGATACACTCAAAATTAAGGCCTGGCACATCCTCAACCTGCAAAATTTCTCCTCTGGTTAAACCCTCTACTAGTACTCTCATGGCTCCGTTGGGAA
Organism: uncultured Acidaminococcales bacterium; assembly: GCA_964613345.1. GTDB lineage: Bacteria > Bacillota > Negativicutes > Acidaminococcales > Acidaminococcaceae > CAZTGQ01. The sequence continues at coordinate 2,008 of CAZTGQ010000089.1, forward strand.
GCTTAAGCATTTGCTTAACCTCAGCCACAATACCATAAGTATAAAAATCCTTAGGAGAAGGGTCCACCACCTCTGCAGCCTTTTGGCATACTAAAAAAATCTTTTTGGTAGTATTCATAGCCATCTCTACAGCTCTAATAGAACGTTCTCTACCCACATCTAAATTTATAATCATCCCCGGAAAAATAATCATGCCACGCAAGGGCAAAAGGGGTAATTTCAAGTTATTATTTTCCATGTACATCCTCCTTACTATTGTTACAAAAGGGGAAAAGGCTGCCCTTTTCCCCTTTATTTACGCTTTTTTCAAGTCTAATTCTCCTGCCGCTAAAAGCAGCTTAGGCTCTTTATGTTTATTTACCACATCCGCTGTAACAATGCATTTTTGCACATCCTCACGGGAGGGAACTTCATACATAACATTACGCATAATGCTTTCGATTATAGCCCGTAAACCTCTGGCTCCTGCATTACGGCTTAAGGCTTCGTGAGCAATAGCTTTTAAAGCCCCCTCATCAAAGCTTAGCTCCACATCATCCATGGCTAAGAAATGCTCATACTGCTTAGTTAAAGCATTCTTCGGCTCAGTTAAAATACGCACTAAGGCTTCTTCATTCAAAGCCTCCAGAGCCACAACAACCGGCAATCTACCCACAAACTCAGGTATCATACCAAACTTCATTAAATCCTCGGGGAGAGCATCCTTTAAAACTGCTTCCTTCTTTTGCTCCTCCTTGGTTTTAACATCAGCGCCAAAGCCTAGGCTTTTCTTGCCTATGCGACTACCAACAATACTCTCTAAGCCGGCAAAGGCACCGCCGCAAATAAAGAGAATATTAGTAGTATCAATTTGAATAAATTCTTGATGAGGATGCTTACGTCCACCTTGAGGAGGAACGCTGGCTACAGTGCCCTCAAGAATTTTTAATAAGGCCTGCTGCACGCCCTCACCGGAAACATCTCTGGTAATAGACGGATTTTCAGATTTACGAGAAATTTTATCTATCTCATCGATATAGATAATTCCTCTCTCTGCCTTTTCAATATCAAAGTCAGCATTCTGAATCAATCTCAGTAGAATGTTCTCCACATCCTCGCCCACATACCCTGCTTCCGTTAAAGCGGTAGCATCGGCAATAGCAAAAGGTACTTGAAGAATCTTAGCTAAGGTTTGCGCTAAAAGAGTTTTACCGCTACCTGTTGGTCCCAACATCAAAATATTGGATTTTTGCAGCTCTACTTCCTTATCTAAATGCTGGTCTTCATAATTAATACGCTTGTAGTGATTATATACAGCTACGGACAAAGTCTTTTTAGCTTCCTCTTGGCCGATAACATATTCGTCTAAAATAGCCTTAATCTCTTTAGGCTTAGGCAAATCAGTTAACATTTCCTCTGCAGGTTCGCCAAATTGCTCTGCCAACATTTCGTTACATAAAGCTATACATTCATCACAAATGAAAACATTATTACCTGCAATGAGTTTTTTAACCTGTCCCTGCTTTTTGCCGCAGAAGGAGCATGCTAAATCTTCATTGTTATGGCTGGTATCATCGAACTTCATTTGTATCCCCCCTTACAGCAATGCTGCTCACTAGGCCTTTACGGTTTTATTTCTGGTTAGGACTTCGTCTATGAGGCCATATTCAGCGGCTTCCTTACTGGTTAGGTAATGATCTCTTTCTGTGTCCAGTTTAATCTGTTCAGGAGATTTACCTGTATGCTCCGCTAAAATGCCATTCATTTCTTCTCTAATGCGAAGAATTTCCTTGGCATGAATGGCAATATCTGAAGCCTGTCCTTGAGCGCCACCCAAAGGCTGATGTATCATCACTCTGGAATAAGGCAAGGCATAACGCTTACCCTTTGTGCCTGCAGCTAAAAGTACGGAGGCCATGGAAGCGGCCATACCTATACAAATAGTAGAAACATCAGGCTTAATATATTCCATAGTATCATAGATAGCCATACCAGCACTAACACTGCCACCGGGGCTGTTAATATAGAGATGAATATCCTTATCAGGATCCTCTGCCTCTAAAAATAACAGTTGAGCTATAATCAAATTGGCCATATAATCGTCAATTTCCCCAGTAACAAAAACAATTCTATCTTTCAAAAGTCGGGAATAAATATCATAAGAACGCTCTCCCCGACTGGATTGTTCTACTACAATAGGCACATATGACATCATGGCCACCTCATTTCCTTGTCTTATTGCTTAGCGTTGTCGATAACAACCTTAGCAGCCTTCTTACGCAATACGTTAGCTAAAAGTAAACCCACCGTATTGTTTTCTTTAATAATATTTTGAACTTCCTTTAAAGAAGCACCATGCTGAGCAGCGATAGATGCCATTTCGTTTACTGCATCCTCTTCGCTAACCTTAATATTTTCTGCCTTAGCAATAGCATCTAAAACGATGTCAGTTTTTACGTTTTCCAAAGCGATAGGCTTTTGTGCCTCACGTAATTTAGCCATATCTTGACCGGTGTACTTTAAGTACATGTCTAAGCTCATTTTTCTGCTCTCTAAATTCAAAGACATTTCCTCAATCATATGGTTAACTCTATCTTCTACCATAATATCCGGTACTTCAAAGGTAGCATTAGCTACTGCCATATCTAAAAGAGCCTTTTCGTATTCTGCTTGTGCCTGACTAGTAGCGGATTTCTCCATGCGCTCCTTGGTTTTGGTTTTGAATTCTTCCACAGTCTTGCTGTCAGAGTTAGCAGCAACCATTTCATCGTTAATTTCAGGTAATTCCTTACGCTTTACATCTTGAATATTAACCTTGAAAACAGCTTCCTTGCCAGCTAATTCCTTAGTGAAATAATCTTCAGGGAAGGTTACCTTCACATCAGTGGAATCACCTGCTTTAAGGCCAACTAATTGATCCTCAAAGCCAGGAATAAAGCTACCGGAACCAACCTCTAAGGGATAGCCCTTACCTTCACCACCGGCAAAAGCCTCTCCGTCTACGCTACCAGCAAAATCAATAATAGCAAAGTCGCCCTTAGCAATAACGGCATCCTTAGCTTCTACCATTTTAGCAGCTCTGCTTTGCATATCCTCTAAAGCCTTTTGTACATCCTCGTCTTTAATCTCTACAGTCTTCTTCTCTACTGCTAGGCCCTTATATTCACCTAAAACAGGTTCAGGCTTTAAGGTTACCACTAGAGTTAAATCCATATCTTCATTCTCTTCGAACTTAGATTCTTTGATTTCAGGATCACTTACAGGAATTAACTTCTCATCAGCTAAAACCTTTCTATATTGCTCATTAGCCACGATTTCAAAAGCCTCTTGCTTGACAGCTTCCTTACCTACATGGTTTTCCAAAATAGGACGAGGAGCCTTGCCTTTTCTGAAGCCGGGAATATTAACTTGTTTGTTAATTCTTGCTACTGCGCCTACAAACCCCTTGTTAACATCTGCTGCTGCTACCTTAATTTGGATTGTTGCCTCATTACCTTTTCTCTCTACAGAAACGCTCATCAAAAAATCCTCCTTATTTTGCTTGGCAAAATATTTATTTTATTTTCTTAACAGTTACTTTTAGAAATACCTAAAAAACCGCTTATATAGCATACCACAAAAGGTGGTTTTTAGCAAATTTTCTCCTACTTTCTTTCAATTAATATGGAAATTTTTCTCTTTCTTCACAATTAGGCTCTAAATACAAACACCAGAACCATTTTGACCGGTTCTGGTGCTAATTTCTTTGGAGCGGAAAACGAGGCTCGAACTCGCGACCCCAACCTTGGCAAGGTTGTGCTCTACCACTGAGCTATTTCCGCAAGGGATACGCTCATAATTTTAGCGAAAAAGCCCCATCTTGTCAATAAAAAACGGGAAAATTATCTAATTAAAACTCACCTAAAACTAACTGACTAATATTCTTGCTATGGTCAGAAACCCTCTTTAAATTAATTAAGAGCTCTATCATGATAAAGCCTGTTTCCGGTGTACAAATACCCTGATTTAAGCGCTCTACATGGCCCTTACGAATGCTTTTTTGCTTTAGCTTAACTTGGTGAGAAACAGACAGGGATTCCTCTGCCAGCTCTCTATTATCAGTTTCCAAAGCCTTTAAAGCCTTAGTCGCAGCACTGAGAGTCAAATCGCACATTTCCTTCATTTCCTGCTGAGCTTGAGGAGAAAAATGCACACCCTCCTCTTCCATGCTCCGCACTCTCTTCACGATGGTCTCTGCATGGTCACCAATACGCTCTATATCCGAGCAAACATGAATTAACCCTGTATGTCTGGCGGACATTTCCTTGGACATGGTTTGCTCCGTCATCTTGGTGAGATAAACAGTAATTTCCTCTTCCAAATTATCAATAATGGGTTCGTGTTCTAAAACGTAGGTTACCTCTTTCCTATCATACTGATTAATGCAATTCATGGCTCTGCTCACATTATCTAAGGCTACGTCACCCATGCGGATAACCTCCTTAGTAGCTAAGGTTAAAGCAATAGCCGGAGTATTCAGCATTTCCTTGTTTAAAAATTTTGGCTGGAGGGAAATTTCTTCTTCCCCATTTCCAGGCATAACGCTCTTGATGAAGGAAGTAAACTTCCCTGCAAAGGGAATAAATAACAGGGTATTAATCACGTTAAAGGCAGTATGGGCATTAGCTATCTGCCTGCTAATATCATGAGCCGGGGAAACTGAAACTACAAAGCTCATAAATTTAGACATGAACAAAATAGCAATCAAGCTGCCTATAAGATTAAACATGTCATGTGACAATGCCACTCTCTTGGCATTTAAATTAGCCTGTAGAGTTGCCAATACGGCCGTAATACAGGTACCGATATTATCACCT
>CAZTGQ010000090.1:0-6767 GCA_964613345.1 uncultured Acidaminococcales bacterium
ACTGACCCACATGATTTAGAGCAGATTAAATGGGAGGATTGGCATCTAGCTGTGCGGGCAGGAGTGAAGAAATTAAAAAAGACCTGCGCGCAGGTTTTTGTCATTGGTATGTCCATGGGTTCACTATTAACCTTGGTAACAGCGACGGAGCTTAAGCTAGATGGTATTGTGGTTATGTCCACGCCTATTTATCTGTATGACTGGCGTATTCATTTTCTATGCCCTTTCACGGTGTGCAGGAAACCTGGAAGCTGATTAGCTATGTGAAAAATCATATTCTTTACAAAGTGAAGACACCTTGTTTAATTATTCAAGCTAAAAATGAACATACGGTGAGGCCTTTGAGCGCTCAATTTATTTATCGGAAAATAGCCTCTGCTGTAAAGAAATTGATTTGGTTGGAGGATTCCCGTCACGTATTGACGCTTTTTAAGGGACGGGAGCAAGTATACGAAGAAATCAAAATATTTATTAAGGAGCAGGTATGCAAAGAGAAAATATAAATTCTATGTGCTTTGCTTGTGGTGACAAGAATCCTATAGGACTACATCTGCATTTCAAGGTAACTGCAGATAGCTGCAGGACTACCTTTGTGCCTCAAAAGCTTCACCAAAGCTATGATGGCAGAATGCATGGTGGTTTGGTTAGTACACTTTTAGATGAAACTATGGGAAATTATTGCTATCTCTATGAGGGCAAAACAGCCTATACCGCTAGACTGGAGATTAGATTTAAATTACCTATTTTGATAGGGGAGAAGCTTACGGTGATTGCTCGCACCGGTAAAAGAAAGGGCCGTTTGCTGGAGATGACAGGACAGATAATTAAAGAAGATGGCAGCATTGGCGCAGAAGGTTTTGCTAAAATGATGTATGAGGAGAATGATGAGTCTACAGGACGTTAAAACAAAAATATTAAATTTCATAGAAACAGAGAGCTATGCACCCTTAGTGGCAGAGGACTTAATCGCCAGCTTAAAATTTAAAGGCTTGGCTTTAAAGGAATTTTGGCTGGCCCTGGAGGAATTAGAAGCAGCAGGTCAAATTGTAAAAACAAGATATCAGACCTATGGACTGCCGGAAAAAATGGGACTGGTCACGGGAAAATTGCAAATGACTAGCAAGGGCTTCGGCTTCGTCCTAGCTCCCAAGGGTTCTGACAAAGAGGATCTTTTTGTGTCACCGGTGGATCTAAATGGTGCCATGCACAATGATCTGGTCATTGCCAGAGTGTCCACTGAAGGTAGAGGTGCTAAGCGTGAGGGGCAGATTATCAGAATCCTGCATCATGCTAATGCTAAAGTAGTAGGTACCTTCGTGCCCAATGGGGACTATGCTTTCGTTGTGCCCGATGATAAACGCTTAGGTAAGGATATCTACGTTCTAGGGAAAAATTTTCACGGCGCTAAAGCTAAGCAAAAGGTTGTAGTAGAGCTTCTAGCTTGGCCGGAGCAGGGAAGAAATCCGGAGGGTAGAGTTATAGAGGTTTTAGGCACCGTAGGCGATGTGGGATTAGAAATTATTTCTATTATTAAGCAAAATGATTTATCTCTCACCTTTCCCCCTGAAGTATTGGCGGAAGCGGGAAAAATTCCTCAGGGCCTGAAGAAAAAAGAAGTGTATGCCAGGCAGGACAGAAGAGCTTGGAAAATCATTACCGTGGATGGTGAGGATGCTAAGGATTTGGATGATGCTGTCTACGTAGAAAAGCAGGGCAAGAATTATTTCTTGGGTGTCTATATTGCTGACGTTAGCTACTATGTGAAGGAGGGCTCTGCGCTGGACAAGGAAGCACTGGACAGAGGTACCAGTGTATACTTAGTGGATCGAGTTTTACCCATGCTGCCGGAGGCTTTATCCAATGGTATCTGCAGCTTAAACCAAGGGGAGGATAGACTAACCCTGGCTTGTGAAATGGTTATTGAGGGTAAAACAGGTCAGATACTTTCCTATCAGCTTGCTCCTACTATCATTCGTTCCTGCCACCGTATGACATCTACCGCAGTAAGGCAAATGTTAGTGGAAAAGGATGAAGCAATGCGCAGCAAATACGCGGATATTTTGCCCATGGTAGAAGCTATGGAGGAATTGTGCGGAGTTTTAAAGAAAAAAAGACGCGCAAGAGGAGCTATAGATTTTGACCTGCCGGAGCAAAAGGTGCTTTTAGATGCGGAAAAGAAACCTACGGCCATTGTGCCTAGAGAACGTTCTATTGCAGAATTTATTATTGAGGAATTTATGCTGGCTGCTAATGAAACGGTGGCTGGACATATGTCCAAGGTAGAGTGGCCTTTTATTTATAGGGTGCATGGTTTGCCGGAGGAAAGTAAAATGAATAGTCTGGCTAAGCTCTTAGCTAATTTTGGCGTAGTGCTTAGAGTGCAGGAAAAAATGGAGCCCTTGGCTTTGCAAAAGGCTTTGACCCAGATGGTAGGTAGACCGGAGGAAAAGCTTATTTCCACGGTAGCTTTACGTTCCTTAAAGCAAGCTGTTTATCAGACTGAGAATTTAGGACACTTTGGTTTGGCAGCAGAATTCTATACTCACTTCACTTCGCCTATTAGACGTTATCCGGATTTAATCGTACACAGATTGCTACATAAATGGCTGGAGAATCCTTTACTAAAAACGGCTAAGGCTCAGGAATTATCTTTTCAACTGGAAAACATTGCTACCCATGCTTCTACCAAGGAACGTGCTGCGGCAGAAGCAGAGCGTAGTACTGTGGAGCTGAAGGAAGCAGAATATATGGCAGGACATATTGGTGAAGAGTACGAGGGTACAGTTTCCGGTGTGACCTCCTTTGGTATGTTCGTAGCCTTGGCTAATGGCGTGGAGGGCTTGGTGCATATTTCCGCTTTGACGGATGATTATTATGATTATGTAGAAGAGGAATATGCTCTAGTCGGCTTTCATCTGCATAAGAGGTATCGCTTAGGTGATGCTCTTAAGGTGGAAGTATTACAAGTAAATATTTCGGAGCATCAAATAGATCTTTTGCCAGCAGGAGAAAGTCCGGAAGCGAAGCTTCGTTTGAAGGAACAATTGGCTCTTAAGAATGCAGGTGCTAAGAAGCAAGGCGGTCATGGGGCGTATTTTAGTGCACAAAAGGGTAAGAGCAGCAAGAAGAAAAAAAGCGCCAGAGATGGACATAAAGCCTCCCCTGGAGGTTCTAAAAAAGTAGGTGCTTCTAAGAGCGCAGGAAAAAATAAGAAAGCAAAAGGAAGAAAAAGCAGTGAAAGAGCAAAGTATTAAAATAATAGCAGAAAATAGAAAAGCGCGGCATGATTATGCTATTCACGAAACCTATGAGACTGGCATTGCTTTAGTAGGTACGGAGGTAAAAGCTTTACGCGCAGGCAAAGCTAATTTAAAGGATGCTTACGGAGCTATCACTAAGTCCGGTGAGGTATTTTTGTATAATATGCATATTAGCCCCTATGAGCAAGGAAATCAGTTTAACCATGAACCCTTAAGAGATAGAAGACTTTTAATGCATAAAAGTGAAATAAAAAAGCTCATAGGTAAAACTAAGGAAAAGGGCTTTACCCTGGTACCCTTGAAGCTTTATTTTGTTCATGGTTTGGTGAAGGTAGAATTAGCACTAGCCACCGGTAAGAAGCTCTTTGATAAGAGACAAAGCTTGGCAGAGCGTTCTGCCAAAAGAGATATTGATAGAGCCATGAAGGAACGAAACAGATAGGCTAAAAGGAGCATTGCGAGAATTTATGAGAAGAAAACCTAAGAGAAGTATTTTGTCCTTAAGCATTTTTCTGTTGGTTTCTTTTTTGCTGGCTGGGGGAGTGTTTTTTGGTTGCTCCGAGGGAAGCCGAAAAAAAGAGCAGAATGAGCAGGAAAATAAAAAAATAGAGGCACAGGAAAAAAAGACCTCCGCTGAGCTAAAAATAGCTAAGAAGGTGGCTGAAACACCTTTGCCTGAGGATAAAGAGCATAAAAAAATAGAAACTGTAAGCAGTGAAATTCCTAAGGCGGATTTGCGAGTGGAGGAAGGAGTTACCTACAGTCTGGAAATTGATAAGAGCGATTTTACGTTAAAGCTGTTGGCAATGGGTAAGGTTTTGCATACCTTCCCCATTGCCACAGGAAAGAATACAGGCGATAAAGAGGCAGTAGGAGATTTACGGACACCTGATGGCAGCTTTAGAGTGGAGGAAATTTGTTCGGCTTCCTATTGGACGCATGATTTTGGCGATGGTAAGGGGGAGATACCTGGAGCCTATGGACCCTGGTTCATTTCTTTGGAAACTCCTGGTTGGACAGGTATTGGTATTCATGGTACACATGATCCTGCCTCTATTGGTACTAGAGCCTCAGAGGGCTGTATACGTATGCATAATGATGATTTAAGAGTCATTAAAAAGTTTGTTAAAGTTAATACTAAAGTTATAATTAAAGAATAATTAAGAAAACTTACTTAAAGTGTATACAAAAAACAAAAAACTTAACTAATATTTTTTAGATGTGCTAAAATAGAAAATGTCAATCCGTGGGATTGGCTAAAATACAATCTGGAGGTAGGATCATGAAGGTATTGTGTTATGGTGTGAGAGCAGTAGAATTACCGTTTTTTGAGGACTTAAATAAGAAGTTTAACTATGAAATTAAGTGCGTTCCTGACTATTTAAATAGTAAGGAAACCGCAGAAATGGCAAAGGGCTTTGAGGCTGTTATTTTGCGCGGCAACTGCTTTGCTAATAAAGAAAACTTGGATATTTACAAAGCTTTGGGCGTAAAATATCTCTTGACCAGAACTGCTGGTTATGATCATATTGACGTTCCTTATGCTAAAGAGCTGGGCTTTAAAATGGCCTTTGTTCCTCGTTATTCTCCTAATGCTATTGCTGAATTAGCAGTTACTCATGCTATGATGCTTTTAAGACATTTGGCATATGCTACCAGCAGAGCAGCTAAAAAGAACTTTACTGTTGATGACTTTATGTTCTCTAAGGAGGTTCGCAATTGTACCGTAGGTGTGGTTGGTCTAGGCCGTATTGGTCGTGTAACCGCTTCCATGTTCCATGGTATGGGTGCTAAGGTTCTAGGCTATGATGTTTTTGAAATTAAAGATCTAGGTGACATTGCTACTCAAGTTCCTCTAGATGAATTGTTAGCAAAGTGCGATATTATTAGCATGCATGTTAACTACAAGAAGGGCGATGCTCCTATTATCAGCAAGGAATTTTTAGCTAAGGCTAAACCTGGTTTAGTTTTGGTTAATGCCTCCAGAGGCCAATTGGCTGATGAGCAAGCAATTATTGATGCTATTGAAAGCGGTCAATTAAACGGTTATGCCGGTGACGTTTTAATCGGCGAAGCTGCAGTATTCGGTAAGAACCTAGAGGGTAAGGAGATTGCAGATCCTTTGATTCAAAAGTTCATTGATCTCTATCCTAAAATCCTGTTAACTCCTCATTTAGGCTCCTACACTGACGAAGCAGTTTCTAACATGGTAGAAATCTCTTATGAGAATTTGAAATCCATTGTGGAAACCGGTACCTGTGCTAACGAAATTAAATAATGATTTTTTAAAAAGCTCATGCCTAGGCATGAGCTTTTTTTCTTGCTTATTTTCTAAGCATAGGATAGTATGAGATAGGTGCGTGAGAAATAAATTTAAAAGATGAGAAGAAAAGGTGCAAAAGAGAGGTTCGTTATAGCATAAAATTTAGCTCGGAGGTGAAGAAGTATGACTCTACAACAACTACGTTATTTGTTAGAAATTTCTCGGTGTGGTTCTATCACAGAAGCGGCGAAGCGGCTTTACATTGCTCAGCCTAGCTTAAGCAAAACAATTAAGGATTTAGAGGAAGAGTTTCATATTGAAATTTTTAAAAGAGGACGGCATGGTATTACCTTTACTGCAGAAGGAGAAGAGTTTTTGCGTTATGCCCAAAGAGTTTTAGATGCAACAGAATCTATGATGAATTATTTCAAGGACGAAGAAGCAAGTAAGGAGGAAGTGCATTTGTCTATTTCTTCCCAACACTATATGTTTGTTGTAGATGCACTTATTGATTTTATGTCCAATGTTATTGAGGAAACAAAATATACCTTACAGATCAGAGAGGTTCGCACCTCACAGGTTATAGAGGATGTTCTGCAGCAAAAAAGTCAAATAGGAATTTTGTATGTGACCAAGCTTACGGAAAAGTATATGGAAGGAGTTTTTCGCAAGCATAATTTAGAATTTACTTCCTTTTATGATTTCCCACCTTACGTATATCTTGCCACAACACATCCATTGGCTCAGAAAAAAATAATTGAGTTAGAGGATCTTAAGCACTATCCTTATGTGCGCTATGAGCAGGGAGTGGATCCTTATCAATTTTCAGAGGAACTTGTTTTGCCTCAAATTTATTCTAAGCAAAGTATTGCTGTAACAGATAGATCCACCATGTTAAGTATTATTGGTAATACCAAGGCCTACAATATCGGTACTGGTTGTATTCTGCCTCGTATAACAGGCGGTAAGGTAAAGGCTATTGCCCTTGCTGATAATTATGGACAGATGAGGATTGGTTGGATTAGGAAAAAATCCTTGCCTATGAAGAAGGAAATAATTAGCTATGTGGATTATATGCAAAAATCCTTACAAAAGGTAGCTTTAGAACATGCTTGCTCTTCGCCTGGGGACATATAATTTTTCTATGGGATTGCATATCATATCAATATTTTACAACATCTCATTTACTTGATATGCTTTAAGCAGAAAATGAGTTGGTGAGGAGGCAGGGGGATGGAAGAAAA
>CAZTGQ010000091.1:0-6653 GCA_964613345.1 uncultured Acidaminococcales bacterium
CTAAAATGAAGTTGAAAAACCTCATTTTGTTACAGCCCCTTTTTTTTAATTAAGCTGTGTGCTTAGGAGTTAAGGGTATCTTCCAGTGCCTCTGGATCACCGTACTTGGGAGTAATATAGTTGCGGAAAAGGAAAGCTAAAATAGCACCGGAAATATTATGCCAAGCACTGAAAATAGCTCCGGGAACAGTAGCCATAGGTAGAGCGGCGAAATGAGTCTTGGCAAGACCGGTAGCTAAACCGGAATTTTGCATGCCAACCTCTACGGAAAGAGCGATAGCCTTTTTCCAGGAAAGGCCAACCATACGTGCTACAGTAAAGCCTAGCATGTAACCAAGTACATTATGCAGGATGACTACCATCAAAATAATGCTGGAGGCTTTTAAAATATTATCTCTGCTAGCACCAATAACGCCGGCAATAATGAGGGAAATAGCCAGAGAGGAAACAGCAGGAGTGAAAGCAGCACCTGCTTCAGCAAGCTTAGGCAGGAAGTATTTAATCAGTAAGCCTAAGGTAATTGGTAAAATAACGATTTGGACGATGCTCCAGAACATACCAATAGGGCTAAAAGCAATCTTCTCACCGATAAGAAAATAGGTAATTAAGGGAGTGAGAATAGGTGCTAAGACGGTGGAAACGGTGGTCATGGCTACAGATAGAGCCAAGTCACCACGGGACATGAAGGTAATAACATTGGAGGAAGTACCGCCCGGGCAGGTTCCTACCAAAACGACACCTGCTGTTAAAGCAGGATCTAAATTAAAGGAACTGGCAATAGCATAAGCTAAAGCCGGCATGATAAAAAATTGAGCGAAGGCACCTAATAACAGATCCTTGGGGCGCTTTAAAACCGCTACAAAATCCTGTACGTTCATGGTCATGCCCATGCCAAACATAACAATACCTAAAAGAGCGGAGAGGACACTTATACCAGCCATTTTGCCTAGAACCCACTTGAAGCTATCAGGTGACAGCATACCTAAAATAAGAAAAATAATAGCAATAACCCCAAAATACTTACCAATCAAATCACATACCTTTTTCATAAAGAACCTTCTTTCTGAGTAATTAAAATTAAAGCTCTGTGAAGAAAAATGATTTTCCCCGGCAACATATAATGTTGCAAAAGTGGCTTTAATTTTAGTATGTTAGGGGAAGAATGTCAAGTTGTGTAGTGAATTTGCATACAATTCAAAATTTTCTTTCATGAGAAAAATGTGCTACTATAACCATAAAGATGCAAATAAAATTATCTTGATGCGAGAATATTTTAAAACGGAGGTGCCCAGAATTCAGTAAAAACCGGAGATATTAAGTTGTAAGAAATTAATTATCGGAATTATCTCATTATTACGTATTAAAATTTTAGCATCTATTTTTCTAAGGAGGATATTTACATGAAGAAAATTGGTTTATTGCCTCGATTGATTATTGGTCTTATTTTAGGTATTGTTATTGGTAATTTAGGTATGCCAGTCTTGGTTAGATTGTTAGCAACATTTAATGGTATTTTCGGTAATTTCTTAGGTTTCATTATTCCCCTCATTATTATTGGCTTCATTGTTCCAGGTATTGCTGATTTAGGTACCTCTGCTGGTAAGCTTTTAGGTATTACTACCTTAATTGCTTATGGTTCTACAATTGTAGCTGGTTGCTTGGCTTTCTTCACCAACCATGCTTTACTACATAACTTTATTGGTAGTGGCGGAGCTATGAAGTTTGGCAATCCTGAGGAAGGCTTGCTAAAAGGTTTCTTCGTTATTGACATGCCTCCTATTATGGGCGTTATGAGCGCACTGCTAATTGCCTTTACCTTAGGAATTGGTATTGCAGTTTGCAATGGTGTTACCTTAAAGGGTATGATGCATGAGTTCCAAAGCATTGTGGAAAAGGTTATTGGCAGCATCATTATTCCTTTATTACCTTTACACATTTGTGGTATTTTTGCTAACATGACCTATGCTGGCCAAATCGTAGCAATTATGTCCGTCTTTGCTAAGGTGTTCTTGGTTATTATTTGCTTACATATTATTATCTTGCTTGTGCAATATACAATTGCCGGTACAATTGCTGGTGGTAATCCCATCACTCTTTTAAAGGGTATGATTCCTGCTTACTTAACAGCTATCGGTACTCAATCCTCTGCAGCAACTATTCCTGTAACCTTAGCTTCTACTAAGAGAAATGGTGTTAAAGACGGTATTGCTGACTTCGTTATTCCTCTATGTGCTACCATTCACTTATCCGGCAGTACTATTACCTTAACTAGCTGCACCATGGCAGTACTATTGCTACATGGTAAGCCCATTGAATTTGGTAATATGATTGGTTTCATTCTAATGCTAGGTGTTACCATGGTTGCAGCTCCTGGCGTACCAGGTGGTGCTGTTATGGCTGCTTTAGGTATTTTGCAAAGCATGTTAGGCTTTGGCCCTGAGCAACAGGCTTTGATGATTGCTCTGTACTTGGCTCAAGATAGCTTTGGTACTGCTTGTAACGTTACCGGTGATGGCGCTATTGCTGTTCTTGTAAATAAGATTGCCGGCAATAAGCTGGAACCTAAAACGGCAGAAGAAGTAGGAGAATAAATAAGTAGCTTTGCTTGCGCAAGAAAAAATTGGGAGGCTAGAACATGACTGTAACATTGGATTCTATTAAAGAAGCAAAAGAAACTATTATGGGAGTAGCTAAAAAAACTCCTCTAATCGAATCACCGGCACTGGGTGCTTCCGTGGGCGGCGAGGTTTATTTTAAATATGAAAATTTGCAAAAAACAGGTTCCTTTAAAATTAGAGGAGCAGCCAACAAAATTGCTCATTTGACTGCCCAAGAACAAAAGCAAGGAGTTATCGCTGCATCTGCTGGTAACCATGCTCAAGGCGTAGCTCTAAGTGCTACTGCTAGAGGCATTAAGGCTACTATCTGTATGCCGGCAACCACTCCTATTGCTAAAATCTCTGCTACCAAGGGCTACGGTGGAAACATCGTTCTTTGCGGCGCGGCCTATGACGAAGCTTATGCTAAAGCAGTAGAAGTCCAAAAGGAAACAAATGCTGTTTTTGTTCACCCCTTTGACGATGAATATGTAATCGCTGGTCAAGGTACAATTGCTCTGGAAATTCTAGAGGATTTGCCTGAAGTAAATCAAGTGCTAGTACCTATTGGCGGCGGCGGAATGATTTCCGGTATTGCAGCTGGTATTAAGCTATCCAACCCTAACATTAAAGTTATTGGTGTAGAAACAGCTAATATTCCTTCTATGAAGGAATCCGTAGCAGCTGGACAAAAGCTAACGGTACCTGCTGGAACTACCATTGCTGATGGCATTAACGTACGTACACCTGGTGCTATCACCTTTGAAATGGTTAGTAAGTACGTGGATGAAATTGTAACTGTTACCGAAGACGAGATTGCTAATGCCATGCTTTACTTAATGGAAAAGGGTAAAATTCTCGCTGAGGGTGCAGGAGCTACTCCTTTGGCTGCAGTGCTTGCCGGCAAGGTTAGCTGCACAGATAAGAAAACTGTTATCTTGGTTTCCGGCGGTAACGCAGATATCAACTTTATTGATAGAATTATCAATAAGGCCTTGATGAACCAAGGACGTAGAGCTGAATTTAAGGTCGTTATGCATGATAGATGTGGTGAGTCCGAAAAATTATTGGGCTTAATCAGCGCATGCAATGCGAACATTCTTTTCCTTACTCAGACTATGTACAATAGTAGCTTGAATATTAACATGCAAGAGATGACCTTGGTATTAGAGTGCAGTGATAAAGAGCACAGAGACCTTATTGCCAAGAAAATTAAAGAGGCTGGCTACATTTTAAGATAGGCTTCCTCTAAGAACGGTTCCTTTATAAGGGACCGTTCTTTTATGTACGCAAATAAAAATATTGAAATGATAAAAAATGTTGCAAAGCACAAATAAATGTGTTATTATTTATTTAATAGTGAGATATTTTCTTGCACTGTTATTTTCCAGCTTAGCGGAGGAGGAGAAAAAATGAAAGACATTGTTGAAATTCGTTGGCATGGTCGCGGTGGACAAGGTGCCAAGACAGCATCACTGCTTTTAGCAGATGCGGCTTTTAACACCGGCAAGTATGTACAGGGGTTCCCTGAATATGGTCCGGAGCGTATGGGTGCGCCTATTACTGCCTACAATCGAATTAGTGATTATCGTTGTACAGTACACTCTAACATCTATTTCCCTGATTTTGTAGTGGTGGTAGATGAAACCCTTTTGGAATCAGTAGATGTTACCAAGGGATTGAAACCAGAAGGTGCAATTGTAGTTAATAGCTCTAAGAAGCCGGCAGAGCTGCGCAGCAAATTAAAGGGTTATACCGGTAGAGTTTGCACCATAGATGCAGGTCGTATTTCTGAAGAAACCTTAGGTAAGAATTTCCCTAATACTCCCATGTTGGCAGCTATAGTGAAGGTTTCCCAAGTAGTTCCGGTAGAGCAATTCATTGAAGATATGGCAGCTTCCTTTAAACACAAATTTGCCAGCAAGCCACAGGTTATTGAAGGCAATATGAAGGCTTTGAAGCGTTCCATGGAGGAGGTTGAAATAGGATGAGCTATTTAAAGGCAAAAGATATTACCGATAACGTTACCTGGAGAGATATTACTCCCGGTTGTAATTTAGCGGAAGGTGCTTCCTCTGCTACTGTTAATACCGGTGATTGGCGTACTATGAAACCGGTACTTCACGTGGACAAGTGCAAGCAATGTATGCTTTGCGTGCCTGTTTGTCCCGATATGTCCATTCCTGTGACCAAGGATGGCAAAAGAGGAGAGTTTAATTACTTCTTTTGCAAGGGCTGCGGTATTTGTTCTAAGGCCTGTCCCTTTGGGGCAATAGAAATGGTTAAAGAGGAAAAATAAGGAGGAAAATAGATCATGAGCATTAGAGAAAGACTTTCCGGTAACGAAGCAGTAGCTTACGCTATGAAACAGATAAATCCGGATGTAATGGGAGCATTTCCTATTACTCCTTCCACAGAAATTCCCCAATATTTTTCCAGCTATGTGGATAACGGGGAAGTAGACACAGAATTTATTGCTGTAGAATCAGAGCATTCTGCTATGAGTACTTGTATTGGTGCTGAAGCAGCAGGCTGTCGTGCTATTAGTGCTACCTCATCCTGCGGCTTGTGCTATATGACAGAAATGCTGTATGTAGCAGCATCTGATCGTTTGCCTATTACCTTAGCAGTTTCCTGTCGTGCTCTATCCGGCCCTATTAATATCAACAATGACCATAGTGATGCTATGGGTGTTAGAGATGCTGGTTGGATTATGCTTTTTGCAGAAACAAACCAAGAGGCTTATGATAATTATTTACAGGCTATGCGTATTGGTGAAGCAGTTGGCCTGCCTATTATGATTTGCCAAGATGGTTTTATCACTTCTCATGCTATTGAAAATATTGAGCTGGAAGATACTGCTGAGGTGAAAAAGTTTGTAGGTGAATACAAGCCTGAGGAGGCCTTAATTGGCAAGCCTAATCCTATGGCTGTAGGCGCTTATGCTACACCAACCTTCTATATGGAGGCAAAACGTCAACAAGCGGAGGCTATGCTAAAGGCTAAGGACGTTATTACTAAGGTAGCTGCAGAATTTGCTCAGTGGACAGGACGTTCCTACGGCCTCATTGAAGAATACATGATGGAAGATGCTGAGGAAGCTATCGTAATCATTGGTTCTTCTGCAGGTACTGCTAAGCAAGCTATTCAAGATATGAGAGATAAGGGCCATAAGGTTGGTCTTATTAAAATTCGTGCTTTCAGACCCTTCCCCGGTGAAGAAATTGCTAAGGCACTTAGCAAGGTTAAGGCATATGCTGTAATGGATAAGGCAGATAGCTTTAATGCTCATTGTGGTCCTTTGTTTGCTGAAGTAGCAGCAGCTATGCTGTGTGCAAATGTAACCACACCTAAGGCAGTAAATTATATTTATGGCTTAGGCGGCAGAGACGTAAGAGTAGAAAGCATTCAGCATGTTTTTGCTCAGCTAGAAGAGATTGCTAAAACCGGTAACGTAGGTGAAACCTATCGTTACTTAGACGTGCGGGAATAGGGAGGATACCAACATGACCTTCAATGTTAAAGAAGAATTGCAAAAAGAAGACCGTTTAAGTGGCGGTCATAGAATGTGTGCTGGCTGTGGCGCACCTATAACTATTAAGAACGTACTTAAGGCTTTGAACCCAGAGGATAAAGCAGTTATTTGTTCTGCTACCAGTTGCTTAGAGGTATCTACCTTTATGTATCCCTACACAGCATGGAAGGATAGCTTTATTCACAATGCTTTTGAAAATGCTGGTGCAACTATCAGTGGTGTAGAAACAGCTTATAGAGCTATGAAGAAACGTGGCAAGCTTGATGATACCTATAAGTTCATTGCTTTTGGTGGTGATGGTGGTACCTATGATATCGGTTTCCAATCCTTGTCCGGTGCTATGGAGCGTGGACATGATATGGTTTATGTTTGCTACGATAATGAAGCATATATGAATACCGGTATTCAAAGAAGCTCCTCCACTCCTCATTTCGCTGATACTACTACTACCCCTGCTGGTAAGGTAGTACCAGGTAAGACTCAGAGGAAAAAGGATTTAACTCAAATTATTGCAGCTCATA
>CAZTGQ010000092.1:0-6584 GCA_964613345.1 uncultured Acidaminococcales bacterium
TGGAGGCAGTACTCACAGATGGTGAGGAGCAGCTGCACAGATATTTATTACTAAAGGGACCACTTTTACGCAAGGAAATTTGCGCTTTGGAGGGCGGGGAAAAAGCTCTCCGGGGACTAATGAGTAAAAAAGCAGTGGCCATGGATTACGAAGTACAATATAAATTAAAAATAAAATGGGAGCGTACCTTTACTCTTACGGATAAGGGCAAGGATGCTTTGAAGAATTTAACAACAAGGCAGGCAGCACAGCAAAGGCTGCTTAGTTTTTTGTGTACGGATGCAGCTACGTCTATTACTGCTTTAAAGGAAGAGGGACTTAGCATGTCTTCCCTACGCACTGCTTTAATTAAGGGTTGGGTGCTGGAGGGTAGGCAGAGAGTTCTTAGAGATAGCTATGCCAGGGCAATTGCGCCCAAGGAGGAGCTTGCGCTTACAGGCGAGCAGCAGCATGCTATTTTAGAGGTGGGGTCCTCTTTGGCAAAGAAAGAGGCCAAAACTTATCTGCTTCAAGGCATTACCGGTAGTGGGAAGACAGAAGTTTATTTGCGACTTACAGCTTTAGCTTTAGCAAGGCAGGAGCAGGTTTTGGTCTTGGTACCGGAGATAGCTTTAACTGGTCAAATCGTTCAGAGGTTTAAATCCTGGTTTAAGGGACAGGTTGCGGTAGCTCATAGCAAGCTGTCATCCAGTGAACGAGGGGACGTGTGGCAGAAAATGCGTTCAGGTAATGCGAAAGTTTTGATTGGTGTCCGTTCCGCAGTTTTTTCCCCTTTTCAAAATTTAGGCTTGATTATTATAGACGAGGAACATGAATATACTTATAAGCAGGAGGAAAGACCTAATTATCATGCCAGAAAGGTAGCACAGTATAGAGCGACTCAGCTCCATGTACCGGTACTGTTAGGTAGCGCAACTCCTGATTTAAATAGTTATTATTTAGCTCATAAGGGGGACTATGGTTATTTACAGTTGACCAAAAGACCTTTAAGTGGTAGCGTCTTACCTCAGGTTGATATTGTGGATATGCGTGAAGAGTTAAAACAGGGACATCGTGAGGTCCTTTCTAGGAAGCTAAAGTCGGAGCTTTTAAAAACTATAGCTAGGGGTCAAAAGGCTATCATTCTTTTAAACCGTCGTGGTTATTCCACCTTTGTTATGTGCAGGGATTGTGGTACGACCTTAACCTGCCCTCATTGTGCAGTTTCTTTGGTTTATCATGCGAAGGAAAAGGTTATGCGCTGTCATTACTGCGGGCATACAGAGGCCATACCTACAGTTTGTCCTACTTGTCAAAGCAAAAGAATAAAGTTTTTTGGCACGGGGACGGAAAAAGCACAAGTGGAAATTAACAGCCTAGATCCAAGCATTAAAGCTTTGCGCATGGATCAGGATTCGACTAGGCAAAAGTTTGCCCATGAGGATATTTTACAGGAATTCGCCAAGGGTGATGCCAATGTGCTTTTAGGCACCCAAATGGTAGCTAAGGGTCATGATATCCCTGCAGTTACTTTGGTAGGGGTTTTGGCTGCCGATTCTCAGCTGAACCTGCCGGATTATCGCAGTGGGGAGAGAACCTTTGCCCTTTTAACTCAGGCTGCCGGCAGAGCAGGGCGGGGAGAAGCTTCAGGTAGGGTAATTTTTCAAGCCTACGAAGCAGATAGCAAAATACTGCGAGAGGCTGCCAGCCAGAATTATACAGCCTTTGCTGCTGATGAATTAGCCAATCGTCAAGCCTTAGGCTATCCTCCTTTTTTAGACTTACTTAAAATAACAGTTCAACATAAGGAGCAGGAGATTGCTCTGCAAATAGCGCAAAAGATAGTTAATTTCTTAGAAGCTGAAATAGTGGGTAAAAGCGAAGGGGCAACTCAGGTTATGGGTCCCTTCCCGGCTATTATCGCTATGGTAAATCATATTTATAGAGTGAATGTTTTGGTAAAAAGCACGGAGATGGATGAGGTTAAAAATATTTTAAGGGCATCGGAGTTTAAGCAGCTGCCCAATGTCTTTTTTGATGTTGATCCGGTGAGTGTTATCTAAATAAGACTCCTTTGATAACAGGGTGGAGAAAAGTTAGTTTAGTATAATATAAGGCAAGCTTTTGTTGGGGAAGGCTATGCTAAGGTAGTGGGGAGAAAAAAGAGAAAAGGGAGAAATTACACATATAGGGGGAAGTAGTTAGATGGATTTGATAGCTATTTTAGCGCTGGCACTCAACGTTTTTCTTGGATTTTTGTTAATTGGAAATAAAAAAAGTAAGCAAAAAAAATTAGATGACTATATCTCTACGATTTTATTGGCTATGAATAGCGTGAATATGAGTGCTTGGGTTTTTGACCTTGCAAGCAGAAATATAGTCTATAATGATGCTTTTCAAAAGCACAAGACCCAGGGACGTAGTGAGGTGGAAACTCCGGAGGAAATTTTAGCTAATGGTTATATTCATCAGAATTCTGTGGAGGCTTTCAAAGCACTTTTTAACGGTATATGCACGGCGACAGCTTCCTTAGAGAGGGATATACAGGTGAAGTTTCCCAGCGAAACTGTTTTTCATTGGGAAAGAGTAGTGCTTACTCCTGTTCTTGTTAACGGTAAGGTGGTTAAAGCTGTGGGCACCACCATGGATATTACGGCGAGAAAGGAACAGGAAAATCAATATCATAAATTAGTGGAGCAAATGAGCTGGACGGATCAGTCTAATTTAGTGGTATAATCTTACCCACAATAGTATTGAGTATTATGAACCGGAGCGAAAAAGTAGTGTGCGCGTTGATTTAGGAGAAAGCTGTGACAGCTACGTGGAAAAGCTAGCCGCTACAGCACTGGATCCCCTAGAAAGCCAAAAGCTATTTGCGGTTATTAACAGACAGCATTTGTTGGCTGCTTTTAAAGAGGGTAGCTTTGGTGGTAGCTTTGATTACAAAAGAAAAGGCTTGGGGGAAGGATATTTTTGGTGTAATCTGCGCTATAAAATATTTGCCCATCCACAAAGTGGGGATGTTATAGTATTTTTCTATTCCTATGATGAAACCAATAAGATGCTGGAGAAACAAATTGTCACTAAGCTTAGCAGCGTGGAATATGATTTCGTTGTTTTACTTAATCCAGCTGCCGACCATTTCACTATTAAGGGGCAAAACTCCCGTATACAGGTGGAGGTAGGTGAAAAGCAGGGAAGCTATGAGAAGCTATTTATGGGTAAGATTAAGGAAATTTTCCTGCCAGATGGAGGAAAGGATGTACTACAAGCATTTAGCTTGTCCAACATCATAGCTCAATTAGCAGAGAAGAATTTGTACAATGTTACCTTTACCGCCAAGGAGCAGGGGGAGCTACGACGTAAAAGCGTAAGCTTTAGTTATTTGGATGAAACCAAGTATTTGATTCTTTGCTATAGTATGGATGTCACTAAAAGCTATCAGAAGGAGCAGCAACAGCTTTTCCGAACTCAAGAGGCTCTTCTTAAGGCTAAGCAGGCCAGTGATGCCAAAACTGAATTTTTTTCCAGAATGAGTCATGATATGAGGACTCCTATGAATGGTATTTTAGGCATGGTGGAGTTGTCTCAAACGGAAAAGGACGTAGCTGTTTTGCAGGAAAATATCAACAAAATAAAGCTCAGCGGACAGTATTTGCTGGGACTTATTAATGATACCCTAGACTTTCAAAAAATTGAAAGTGGTAATCTTACCTTGGAGCCAGAGGTTATTTATGGCAAAACACTTTTCCAAAGCATTGTGGAAATGATGCAAGACCATGCCCAAGAAAATGGAGTTAAATTTCAAGCTGAAAATATCAACCTGGATATGGCCTATCATATCAAGGTGGATCCCTTGAGAGTTAAACAGATTTTTATCAATTTGCTTTCTAATGCTATTAAATTTACTCCTCAAGATGGCGAGGTTAAATTTGTCATAGAAAGAATAGCTGCTGAGGGTAACTGTATTCATGAACGTTTTTTAGTGCAGGACACAGGCGTGGGGATGAGTCAAGAATTTTTAGCTACTAAAATTTTCCAACCCTTTGCTCAGGAGCATAATCAGTTAATTAATTCCTGCGGTGGTACAGGCTTAGGCCTTTCTATTGCCAAGCGGCTAGTAGAATTAATGGGTGGTACTATTAAGGTGGAAAGTGAGCTCGGAGTTGGAACCAGCTTTACAGTTGATTTATTTTTCCCCAAGGTGGGAGAGCAGGAATATAGGCAAACAGAGGAGAAGTCCCAAAAGCATCGCACTGATATTCTCACTGTTTTAGTTGGCAAAAGGGTTTTACTTGCTGAGGATCATCCTCTTAATGCAGAAATTGGCAAAAAGCTTTTGGAAAGGGCCGGTTGCTTGGTGGAGTGGGCTACTAATGGACAGCAGTGTGTGAAGCTACTCTTAGAGCATGAGGATAATTATTATGACCTTATTCTCATGGATGTGCGGATGCCTGTTTTAGATGGCCTAGCAGCTACTACCGCTATTCGTGGTTTGGATGATCAGGCTAAAGCCTCTGTTCCCATTATAGCCATGACAGCTAATGCTTATAAAGAGGATGTGGATAAATGCCTTTCTGTTGGTATGAACGGGCATATTGCTAAGCCCATTATTCCTAAGGAGATGTACGAAAAAATTGCTTTAGTATTGTCTAAAGAGTCTATAGCTAGATAGTAGGGGACCCTTTAAGGCAGGTGGCTTTTCAACAGGTGCTTTCTGGGGAAAGAATACTGCCTTTAAGGGTCATTTTATGTTATAATTAAAGATACTGAAAAGATGGAGGAGAAGGCAAATGGCACAAATGGAAATTTATAAAGCAGGGTCTCCTGTACTTAAGGAAAAAGCGGTCAGGGTAACCCGCTTTGATAAAAAATTAGCTAAGCTTTTAAATAATATGAAGGATACTATGTATGCTGCAGATGGAGTTGGTTTGGCGGCTCCTCAGGTGGGTATTTCTAAACGTATCTTTGTGATAGATGTCTATGATGATAAGGGCATCAGAGAATTTATAAATCCTGAATTTGTGGGCAAGGAAGGCAGTGCTATAGCGCCGGAGGGTTGTCTTAGCGTACCGGATTATGAGGGCGAAGTAGAACGGGCCACTCATGTTTTGCTTAAATATCAAGATCGCAAGGGAGAGCCACAGCTTTTGGAGGCAGATGGACTTTTAGCCATTGCCCTGCAGCATGAATATGATCATCTAGAGGGAGTTCTTTTCATTGACAAGGCCCTATCCTTGGTGCCTAAAGTAAAAGAGGAGATACTATGAAAATAGTTTTTATGGGTACACCGGATTTTGCTGTGGAAAGCTTAAAAGCACTTTTGGCCCAACCATCTTGGAAGGTGGTAGGCGTGGTAACCCAACCGGATAGACCTAAGGGTAGGGGGCATAAGCTAGTAATGTCTCCGGTGAAGGAGTATGCTCTAGCAGAAAATTTGCCTGTGTGGCAACCGGAAAAGGTCAATACTCCGGAGTTCCTAGATACTTTGAAAAAATTAGAGCCTGAGCTCATTGTGGTAGCAGCTTTTGGACAATTTCTTTCGACTGCAATTTTGGCAATGCCTAAATATGGCTGCATTAATGTTCATGCCTCTCTTTTGCCTAGGTTAAGAGGCGCAGCACCTATTCAATATGCTATATATCAGGGTCATACTGAGGCAGGTGTGACCATTATGCAAATGGCTAAGGGTATGGATACCGGGGACATGTTATCTCGGGTGAGTGTTTCGGTGGGAGAAGAAATGACCGGCGGAGAGCTTTTTAGTCTTTTAGCTGAAAAGGGAGCCAACCTCCTAGTGAAAACAATAAAGGAAATTGTAGACGGTGTAGTGGTGCCCGAGCCTCAAAAAGAAAAAGAGGCTACCTATGCCACGCTCCTGACAAAGGAGCTGGAAAAAATCGATTGGTCTAAATCTGCCGTAAATCTGCATAACCAAATAAGAGCTTTTGATCCTGTGCCAGGGTCCTTTACGGTGGGGCCCGATGGGAAAAATCTTAAGCTTTGGAAAAGCAGAGTGGTAAAGGGAGATTTTCCTGTAGCTACTCCAGGCACCTTGGTTAGGGTGGATAAAAAAACAGTAGTTGTGGCTACAGGTGAGGGCTATTTAGAGCTTTTGGAGGTTCAGCCTGAAGCTAAGAAAAGATTGGCGGCTGTTACTCTTGTTAATGGTAATTATTTTCAGACTGGAAAGGTCTTAGGAGTTCAAGCATAGTGAATACAATTAATATTATTTTACGTCCGAAAAAACGTATTTTCATAGCTTTGGTATCAGTGGCTACAGTTGCGGCGGCTATTATTTGCTACGCCCTGTGGCGACTTTTATTTCCGGGGCTGGAACAAATTAATTATTACCTGCCACTTGTTTTGGGCGTGGGAATTTTAATTTTGATTATGGGTATGGTTTTAGGCGTTTGTGGCATTGTTTTAGCTATTTTGGGTGTTCCCACGATACCAATATTTTATTTTTGGGCTTGGCATGTTATTAATTTCTTATATCCCATGGCTATTTTTCTAGGTGGCACTCTTAATTTCACGAGAGAGCAGATTGAACAATCCTTTATTGAAGTGAGCAATCACCTAGTAAAGCAACAGCATGTTAAGGT
>CAZTGQ010000093.1:0-6580 GCA_964613345.1 uncultured Acidaminococcales bacterium
TTTAAAGGTACGATATGTTTTCTTTTCCTCTGTAGAGGAATCCTTTTTGGTGGTGGCTGTCTTAGCTGTTTTTTTACTTACCTGGGCGGTATTAATGGCTTCTACCCAGCTAGTAGCTGAATCTCCTGCAGTAACGGTCATAATAGCTTTATCATTTAAGAAAATTTCGCTGCCGTTAGTAGAAGCAGTAGCTTTGGTAACGGTTTTATCATGATAAACGGTGGCCATATTACCGGCAATGAGATAAGCTCTTTCCAAACTACTCATGCTGGAGGTGGCTGCCGGTGTGCCTAGGGGTTTTTTGGCAAGGGAAATGACACCTGTATCCCCATCTACAGAGATTTTGTTGTTACTGTAGCTAGTCAAATTTTTGCTATAGGTATCTCTGCGACTTAGATTGCCGGGATGGTCCGAAGGGTTGAAGATGGAGCCAAGGAAGCTTTCTTTATCGTTGGACATTTTTTCTATAACTCTCTGCCAAAGAGCGCTGCCCGCTCCTGGATTGTAGCCGGCTTTAGGAGCATATTGAAAAGCGAACTTGTCAGCATTCTTTTCCATGGGGAGGGTAACTAGCTTGGCATTACCTAAATTATTTAAAAGGTTTACGCCAATGGCTTCTGCTGCATTACCTACTTGGGAACCAACCACAGCTGTTAAAACGCTGAGAGGAAATGCTTTCTTGGCTCCGCTGGCAGGATCATTGTGCTGACCATGCCCCATTTCGTGAGCTACAACAAAAGCAATTTCGTCTTCATTGTAGTTCAGTGTTTGAAATAGACCAATATTGACACTCATATTATGTCCTAAGGTGCAGAAGGCATTAAAGGTTTTCTGATCATTAACGAAATAATTATAGGGCTTTTCCTTAATGGAAGGATCATCCACTGCTACAGCGCGGGAAAGACCCTGCATGATTCTAGCCAGCTGAGCATTGGCTGTGGCATCATAATTTACCCCTACCTTTTGTTTGGTTTGTTGAAGAAATTTGTCTCTGCCTTCATTGTTATAATAGCTAATCTGCTCATTAACAGCAGCATATTGGGCACTAACACCGATAACAGCGCCGATGGCACTACCAATACTAAAGGCTTCTGCTCTGGGAGTAGCGCTACTTAGAGACAAGCCAACCATAGTGGTTAAAACTAATTTAGTTAAAAGGCTCTTCCTTCTTTTTATCATTTCATCACCCCATTACTAAGATAATTCCTATCTAATATTATACTATAAAAAAGGAGCTATTGACAGCATAGGGTAGGAAGTTTATCTAAAGCACCCTAGTCAAGGATAACTTAGCTATGTTACAATACATTAGTATGGATAGAAAGCGAGTGAAATTTATGAAGAAAATTTTATTTTTAACTACAGGAGGAACCTTAGCCTGTGTAGCAACAGAGGATGGTTTAATTCCTCAGCTGAAGGGTCAGGATATTCTCAAAGAGGTGCCGGAATTAAACACCTTAGCGAAAATTACTGTGCAGGATCTTTGTTTATTAGATAGTAGTAATTTACAACCGGAGTATTGGAGTAAGTGGGCGGAAATTATTGGTGAGAATTATCATGATTACGATGGCTTTGTTCTCGCTCATGGAACTGATACTATGGCTTATACCAGTAGCGCTCTCAGCTATATGCTGATTAATTTAGGTAAGCCGGTGGTTCTTACCGGTGCTCAGGTACCCCTATCTCTTTCCAATACAGATGCCAGAAGTAATTTGCAGCTGGCTTTTACTATAGCAGTTAGTGGTCTGCCCGGTGTTTTTGTTGCCTTTGGTAATAAGGTCATTAAGGGAGATAGAGCCAAAAAAATTTTTACCAAGAATTTTAACGCCTTTGAAAGCATTAATGAAGGTCCTGTTCTTTGCTTTAGTAAGGAAGGCGCTAAAAAGAATCTCCCCACCAGACAGGTGGTGGGAGGCTTTAGGGTGGAAAGTAAGCTAGAACCCAAGGTCATGGCTATTACCTTAACTCCGGGACTGACACCTGATATTATCGATTACGCTGTAGAAAAAGGATATAAGGGTATTGTGTTAGAGCTATACGGAGCAGGGGGGATTTCCACGGAGAAACCTGATTTCCTTCCTGCCATCAAAAGAGCACTAAAAAAAGGCGTGCGCGTTGTCTGCGTGAGCCAATGCCTTTTTGACGGTGTGGATTTAAGTCTCTATCCCATGGGTATTTTAGCTGCTCAGGCAGGCGTAGAGTCAGGGAGTGGTTTAACCTTAGAGGGAGCGGTAACTAAGCTAATGTGGGCACTAGTTAACGAGACGGAGTAGCTGGAACTGTGGTATAATTAAAGAATGTAGCGTAGGAGTAGGAGGGACACCATGGACCTGAAAAGTGCAACTGATATGTTTTTACAAAGCTGGCAGCAGGAACGAACTAGAAAGCTGACGATTGCTTTATTTGGGCAACCTGGAGCGGGAAAAAGTTCCCTTATTAATGAACTGCTGGGGAAGAAAGTAGCGGCTGTCAGCGTAGAAACTGATACCACTGAGGTGGCACAGATCATTGATGGTCCAGAGGTTATCTTTGTGGATTTGCCAGGCTATGATACCAGTACATTTCCTGTGCATAGCTTTTTTACTGGCTTTGATCCCTTGCAATATGATTTATTCCTTTGCGTTTTTAGCAATAAATTACAGCAGGCGGATGTGAAATTTTTTAAAAAGCTGATGTTAGATGCCAGAGAATGTATTTTTGTGCGCAATAAAATAGACGGGCTATATGATCCGGTTAAAACCTTAGCAGAGTTAAAGCAGGAAATTAGGCAGGATGTGGTGGAGCAAATAGGTGGTTTGCAGGACGTAGTCTTTACCTCCTGCAAGCATGATGCACCGGCAGCCTATAGAGGCATTCCTGAGCTGGAAATGGCTATAGGGGATCATTTACCTGCAGCCTTGAGAGATAAATTTAATCGTAGCGCTAAGGCCTATACTCAAGAGGTATTAGAGGAAAAACGGCGTCTGGCAGAAAGTGCTATTAAAAGAGCTTCCCTCATGGCTGCCGGGAACGGACTTAATCCGGTAGTAGGTGTGGATGTGGGTATTGATGTGCAAATTATGACTACTATGTATGCTCAAATTAGGAAGGTTTTTGGCATTACAGAGCTGGAGCTAGAAGGCAGAGGCAAAAAGAGTGCCCTTGTAGAAAAAATAAGCATGGGGTTAAAAAAAGACAGCGTTATTGCCATGATGAAAAAGACTCTTTCGGCTAAGCTGGAAAAGCGCTTTGCTAAATATATTCCCATGGTGGGACAAGCCACAGCCATGGGTCTCAGCGCAGGAAGTATATATTATTTGGGTGTTTCTTATTTAGATTGTTGTTATGAATACGCAGCCAGAAGGCTGGCGTTAGAAATAAAAATGAGGACAGAATGAATATAGACTTAGAGGAATTAAAGGCTAAATTAGCTAATATGGACAAGGAAAAGGTGACAATCGCTTTTTTCGGACAGCCGGGCAGTGGTAAATCCAGCACTATTAATGCTATTTGCGGTAGTGCGGTAGCACAGGTGGGTATTAGTACTAATACCACCAAGGCGGCCAGGCTTATTGAGTATGGAGATTTGGTCTTTGTAGATTTGCCCGGTTATGGCACGGAGGCCTTTCCTCAAAAGGAATTTTTTGCCCAGTTTAATCCTTTACAATATGATCTCTTTGTCTGTGTTTTTGCGGAAAAGCTGCATCAAGCGGATAGTGAATTTTTCACTTTGTTGCAAAAGGTGCATAAGCCCTGTATTTTTGTCCGCAATAAAATAGATGAAATTTATGATGAAGAAAAGACCTTGGAAGAATCTCAAGCTATAATTCAACAGGATGTGGCAAGACAATTAGGTACGGAGGACTTTACTCTTGTTTTTATTTCCGCTAGAGCAGATAAAAAAATAGGAATTGCTCAGCTTAATGATGCTATTATGGCGAAAATGGATGAAGCAAGAAGAGAGCAGTATATTCTAGAGGCAGAAGCTCGTACAGAAGAGCAATTGGAAAGAAAAAAGCATGCAGCCTTGCGATATGTGAAGCGCAGTGCGACTTATGCGGCTTTTAATGGCTTAAATCCTGTACTAGGCGTGGATGCCACGATAGATTTAATTATTCTGTTTCAGCTTTATGGCAATATTAGGGGAGCTTTCGCTATCACGGAGGAGCTGGTGCGGGATAGTAGCTTGGGTATGAGCCGCAAGTCCTTAATTTTTAAGGGTATGAGTAAGGAGGGTATTAAGCTGATTGTCAAAGAGCTGGGGAAGCGCTTTGCAGCCAAAACCATTCTTAAATATGTACCTGTAGTTGGACAAGCTACAGCAGCTTACCTAGGACATTCCTTAGTAGAAAAAGCTGGTCGTGAATATGTGGAAGCCTGTTATGCCGTAGCCAGAGAAAAATTGCTGGAGGATTTAGCGGCAAAAAGATAAAGCTGTAAGCGGTTTTTTAGGATTAAAGGGAAATTTTTTTCAAGATAAATGGGGGAATATAATTTAGGAGCGATCAAATGGAAGGAAAGTTATCTTTTAGGCAATATCTTTTAGTGGGTTCATTATTGTTCGGAATGCTTTTTGGTGCAGGAAATTTGATTTTTCCCGTCCATTTAGGTCAGGAGGCTGGAAGTGTAGTTAATCTGGCTAATCTTGGATTTTTGGTTACGGGCGTAGGCTTACCCTTTTTAGGAGTAGTGGCTATGGGGTTGTCCGGCTGTAAAAATCTTCAAGAATTAGCAGGAAGAGTTCATCCTCTTTATGGGAAAATATTTACTATAGCTTTATATTTAGCTATTGGACCGGCTTTTGCCTTGCCTAGAACTGGAACTGTTTCCTACGAAATAGGCTTAGCACCTTATTTAGGTAGTGGTCAGCAGGGAATGGGCTTGGGCCTATTTACAGCTTGCTTCTTTTTCTTAGCCCTATGTTTTTCTCTTAAGCCTTCTAAATTATTGCTTTGGATTGGGAAATTTTTAAATCCCCTGTTTTTGTTCTTTTTAGGAGCTTTGATTTTAGCCGCGGTATTTGCGCCCATGGGTAATCCTGTTGCTACTGCGGTGCAAGTTAGTTATAGCAGTAGTCCCTTTTTTAAGGGCTTTACCGAGGGCTATAATACTATGGATGTGCTTGCCGTACTAGCCTTCGCTATAATTATCGTCAATACCCTGCAGGATTTGGGACTAAAAGAGCCTAAGGCTATTGCTTGGGGAACTATTAAATCCGGAGTGGTTATTGTTGTCCTCATGTGCGGCTTGTACACCGCACTTTCTTGGATGGGCGCTACCAGCCTGGGAAAATTTTCCTTGTCAGCTAATGGCGGTTTAGCTTTGGCACAAATAGCTAATCATTATTTCGGGGCTTTAGGAGCGGTATTACTAGCTCTAATTGTAACCTTGGCCTGTCTTAAAACAGCTATTGGTCTTATTTGCTCCTGTAGTGATACCTTTGCTGCTATGTTTCCAGAGGGTCCGGGCTATAGAACCTATGTCTATATTTTTACGGTAATTGCTTTTTTGGTGAGTAATGTAGGTCTAACGCAAATTATCACTCTGGCCATTCCGGTGTTGATGTTTCTCTATCCGCTGGCTATCACCTTGATTTTGCTTACCTTCGTAGCTATGCTGTTAGGAGTAAGTAGACCTCTTTATGCAGTGCCTACCTTTTTTACGGCTGTGGCGGCTTTAGGAGATGCCTTAAATGTTTTGCCACAGGCTGTTCAGAATGTAGGACCGGTGGAGCAATTGCTGGGCTTTTATCGGATGCTGCCCTTTTTTAATTTGGGCATGGGCTGGATTGTTCCTGCTCTGGTGGGCTTCATCTTAAGCTTCGGCTTTAGAAAGAAATAAATAGAAGAAAAAACCTCTCTAGGAAGAGAACTCTTTAAGGAGCTCTTTCTAGGGAGGTTTTTTGTATTTGGAAAAATTTACATTCTTCTTGGGTGTTATGATATGGCCCTAGAAATAAAAAGAAATTATTTAATAAAAAGACAATAAAAATAAATCTTGAAAAGAAAGAATAAGAGGAAAAGTATAAAAGAAGTTAGATAAATTGAGGTGGCAAAAAGGATGTGCTAAGATAGAAATACAGCACGAAAATATCTAATAGGTTGTGACTGTGGAAAGGAGAAGGTTATGTCCCTAACACACATTGTCCTTAGTCTAGTAATTGTAGTGAATAGTGCTTTTTTAGTATGTTTTTTGAGAGATTATTTTAAACACAGGGCAGAGGCCCTTGTTGAACCGGGAAATTCTTTGCTCATAGCACCGATATCTTTCTTGGTATTTTCTTTATCAACCTCGATAACCATGGGTGAAATTGGTTTTGAACCAGAACCCATTAATCGCTTTTCAAGAAGCACACCTTCGCCTTTGATGCTCTCAACAAAATCCATAAAAGCGGGAGTACCAATAACACTCACATACTCATCAATATCGTCACGTCCGAAATACATTCTTCGCAAACCTCTACCAAGCGTCTGTTCTGGAAGAATTTTACTATCAGCAGCATAAGGTCGCAAACCAACAATCGTCGTTACATTTCTCACATCCCAACCTTCTTTAAGCATCATGACTGATACAATCGCTTTATACGGACTTTCCCAGCTAT
>CAZTGQ010000094.1:0-916 GCA_964613345.1 uncultured Acidaminococcales bacterium
TTATCCCCGTCTCTGAGCTCTACGGCCTCATGGACACCGGTAGACGCACCGGAGGGTACAGCTGCGCGGCCAACACTGCCGTCATCTAGAACTACGTCCACTTCTATTGTGGGATTACCTCTGGAATCAAGAATTTCTCTTGCATACACTGCATCAATAAATGCCATTTTCTCCACCTCGTATAATTATTTTTTTATTAAACAGGTACCTGTCATAGCCTTAGGTACCGGTAAAGCTAAGAAATGCAATAGAGTGGGAGCAATATCTGCTAAACGACCGGGGACCAAGGTACCTTCCTTTTCCATGCCCACTACCAAAAAAGGAACGGGATTGGTGGTATGAGCTGTATAAGGTGCATGACTTCTCAGGTCTTCCATTTGCTCTAAATTCCCATGGTCAGCAGTGATACAAACCACGCCGCCTAATTTCTCCACCTTATCTACAATACCTGCTACACACTCATCAATAACCTCCAGAGCCTTCACCGCTGCAGGTAAAATACCGGTATGACCCACCATGTCAGGATTAGCAAAATTTAAAATAATCAAATCATAAATATTTGCCGTCAAAAGCTCCTGTAACTTTTCCGTAACTAGATACGCACTCATTTCCGGCTGTAAATCATAGGTAGCAACCTTAGGAGAAGGAATAAGTACTCTGTCCTCTCCCGGATTAGGTGCTTCTACTCCACCATTAAAGAAGAAGGTTACATGTGCATATTTTTCTGTTTCTGCAATACGTAGCTGTTTAAGACCTGCCGCTGACACTACCTGCCCTAGGGTATCCTCTAGGGTAGCAGGAGGAAAAGCAACCGGTGCCTTAATAGTAGCATCATATTGAGTCATGCACACATAGTGAACTGGATACGCCTCCAGCCTTCTGGGAAAACCGGTAAAGTCTTCGTCTACAAAGGCTC
>CAZTGQ010000094.1:926-6556 GCA_964613345.1 uncultured Acidaminococcales bacterium
CGGAAATTAAAACAGATCAGTGAATCCTCTGCTCTCACCCTACCGGCATCACCCATGGTGGTAAAGGGCAGAACAAATTCATCATAAACATTAGCTTCGTAGCTAGACTTAATGCCCTCCTGTGCCGAAGAAAAGCATTTTCCCTCCGGGCTAGTCATGACGTTGTAAGCTTTTTCTACTCTATCCCAGCGTTTATCTCTATCCATGGCATAATAACGTCCGGAAATAGTAGCAATGTGGCCCACACCTAGCTTGGTCATATATTCTTCTAGCTCTTTAACATAACCTAAACCACTTTGAGGCGCAGTATCTCTGCCATCTAAAAAGCCATGGACATAAACCTCAGTAACTCCTTCGTTCTTCGCCATTTGCAACAAACCCTTAAGATGGTCCAAATGACTATGAACTCCACCATCACTTAATAGTCCTAATAAATGCAGTCTCCTGCTCTTAGCCTTATTCATAGCAGACAAAAGCACTGCGTTATGAAAGAAATCCCCATCCTTAATAGACTTGGTAATCCTAGTGAGCTCCTGATAGACAATTCTACCGGAGCCTATATTCATATGTCCCACCTCCGAATTACCCATTTGTCCTTGTGGTAAACCAACATCCTCACCTGAGGTAAGAAGTGTAGTATGAGGATAACGATTAAATAAATAATCTAAATGAGGTGTTCTTGCGCAGCTTACTGCGTTAGTGGGGCCTGGTTTACCCAGGCCCCAACCATCTAAAATCATTAGCATTACAGGTTTCTTTCTCATGTGGGCTCCTTAGAACTTAGCTACAATAGCAGCAAATTCTTTTGCCTTTAGGCTGGCACCGCCTACTAAAACGCCATCAATATTTTCTGTATGGAAGCTATGTGCATTCTTAGCTGCTACACTTCCACCGTATAAAATTCTCACTCTTTGAGCCACGTCTTCATCATAAAGCTGAGCAATTTTTTCTCTAATAGCTACTGCTACAGCCTCTGCATCTGCCGCTACGGGAGTTTTGCCGCTGCCAATAGCCCACAAGGGTTCGTAGGCTACTACTAAAAGAGCCGCTTGACCTCTACTAATGCCCTTTAAAGCGGAAGCGATTTGCTTAACCACCTTAGCCTTAGTTTTCTTAGCCTTGCGTTCTGCCACATTTTCACCTACACACAAAATAGGTTCTAATTTATTACGATAAGCAGCAGCTAATTTCTTAGCTACAACAGCATCCGTCTCACCGAAAATATTTCTCCGTTCAGAGTGACCCACTAATACATATTGACTGCCAATTTCCTTAATCATTGGTCCAGATACACAGCCTGTATAGGCACCCTCATCTTCATAGAAAATATCCTGAGCGCCATAACCAACCTGAGTACCGTCAATGCTATCTGCCACAGTTTCTAATGCTGTAAAAGATGGTAGAAGAGCAATTTCCTTCGTAGTTTCCATGGTTGCCTCTACTACGTCACAAGCTAAAGTAAGAGCCTCCTCCACAGTCTTATGGCATTTCCAGTTAGCTACGATAAAATTCTGTCGCAAATCATCTAAGGCTGCTACGCCAGGCAAAGCTTTACCTTCAAGATATTCCAGAGAAGCACCGCCACCGGTAGAAACGTGTTTGATTTGTTTAGTCAGCTTCCATTTATTCACTGCAGCGGCACTATCGCCGCCACCAATAATAGTTACACCCTTATTAGCTGCCACAGCCAAGGCTACCTCATGAGTACCATGACTGAAGGCCTCCATTTCAAAAACGCCCATAGGACCATTCCAAACAATGGTCTTCATTTTCTTTAAGGTAGTGGCATAAAGCTCAGCCGTCTTGGGTCCAATGTCCAAAGCCATGTAGTCCTGCTTAAGCTCCTTGACAGCATTTACTTCATGCTTAGCTGTAGGAGCAAATTCTGCTGCCATCACTAAATCCACGGGCAGAAGGAGCTTAACCTTTTTAGTCTGGGCTTTTTTCAAAAGCTTTTTAGCTATGACCAGGCTTTCCTTCTCTACCAGGGACTTACCCATTTTGTAGCCCTGAGCAGCTAGGAAGGTATTAGCCATACCGCCGCCAATCAAAACAGCATCAGCCTTATTGAGCAAGCTATCGATAACGGCAATTTTGTCAGATACCTTAGCGCCGCCTACAATAGCAGCAAAAGGACGCACAGGTTTATCTACTGCGCCGCCTAAATATTTAACTTCTCTTTCCATTAAGTAGCCTGCTACTGACGGTAGAAAATGTGTAATGCCTTCTACAGAAGCATGAGCTCTATGAGAAACACCGAAGCCATCATTCACATAAGCATCGCCTAAAGAAGCTAGCTTTTCCGCAAAAGCTGGGTCATTAGCCTCCTCCTCAGGATGGAAACGTAAATTCTCCAGTAAAAGCACCTGTCCGCTCTTAACCTTAGCTGCAGCCGCCTCTGCCACCTCACCTACACAATCACTGGCAAAAGCTACAGGTTTTTTCAAAAGCTTACTTAAAGCAGCAGCCACAGGCTTTAAGCTATATTTAGCTACTACCTGTCCCTTAGGACGTCCTAAGTGAGCCAGAATGATAACTCCAGCCTTATGGCTGAGCAAATACTTAATTGTTTCCAAAGAGCTTTGGATACGAATAAAGTCAGTAATATTGCCCTTATCATCCATGGGCACGTTATAATCCACTCTGACTAAAACCTTTTTTCCTGCTACATTAATATCCTTCAGCGTACGTTTTTCCACCGTTATATCCCCCTTAGGCTTATAGTCCTTTAGCTGCTACAAAAAGTGCTAATTCTACTAAACGATTGGAATAACCCCAGTCTTTATCATACCAAGACACAACCTGAGCAGTACGAGGGCCAACCATCATGGTGGACAAACCATCTACGATGGAGCTTAAAGGACAACCATTATAATCATGGGATACTAAGGGCAATTCGTTATAGCCCAAAATTCCCTTAAGGGTAGTTTCAGAAGCTTGACGCAAAGCAGCGTTAATTTCTTCCTTAGTAGTATCCTTGGATAGATTTACCACTAAATCGGTAATAGAAACATTAGGAGTCGGTACTCTTAAAGCAAAGCCATTAAGCTTGCCCTTTAATTCAGGCAATACTAAGGCTACAGCTTTAGCAGCGCCGGTAGTAGTAGGAATAATGGAGCAAGCGCCTGCTCTAGCTCTTCTCAAATCCTTGTGAGCAGCATCCATAATCTTTTGATCATTAGTATAGGAATGTACAGTAGTCATTAGGCCATTTTCGATACCAAAGTTTTCCAGTAAAACCTTAGCAAAGGGTGCTAAGCAGTTGGTAGTACAGGAAGCATTGGAAATAATATTATGCTTCTTAGGATCATATTGGTCACTATTAACGCCCATAACAATAGTAATATCCTCACCCTTAGCAGGTGCAGCAATAAGAACCTTCTTAGCACCATTAGTCAAATGAGGTTCAACCTGTTCTTTATTTTTAAATTTACCAGTTGTCTCTAAAACGACATCTACACCTAATTCTCCCCAAGGAATATCCGCAGGAGTATTAAAAGCAGTAAATTTAACTGCCTTGCCATTTACCAAGAGAGTATCGCCATCCACCTGTAAATCAACATCAAAAATGCCATGTACAGTATCATATTTCAAAAGATGAGCATAGGTCTCAATGCTGGATCTTGCATTTACAGCCACAATTTCAATATCCGGGTTCTTAGCCGCAATCCTAAATGCACAACGTCCAATTCTACCAAAACCATTAATACCAATCTTTACCATTATAATTCCTCCTAAAATGTATTTATTCAGAACAAACCGGGCAACACAGTATATACCATGTTCCCCTCTGTTCTCTTTGCATTATGTATTAATTATAACATATTATCGAAAATTGTTCATCACTAATAAAAGCAAAATTCCGGAGAAAATTAATTCTCCGGAAGCTTTAAATCACTATTCTTTTTTATTAGCTTTGTCCTTGCCATATTGCCGCCAAAATAAATATCCATAGACTACACAAACTATGGTAACCAAAATAGCCAATCTTTGCATATTAGTTCTAAAGTTCACAATATCATGTCCCAGAATTACTTCTAGAGCCGTAGAAGGAAATTTGCCAATAAAGGTAGCAAGACAATAATCCCTAAACCTCATCTTACTCACGGCACCCAGCGCAGTTAAAAGCCCGGAAGGGAAATAAGGCAAGGTTCTAGCTAAGGCCATAGCCACCAAGCCCTTTTCACTGCTCATTTCGTCTAGGCGCTTTAAATTATTACTTTTTTCAATGATTTTCTCCGCCGTACCTCGCAGGAAATAGCGCATTACCACAAAACTGATAATAACACCTACAGATTCAGCCACCCAAGATACTGTCACACCAATGGGCAAACCAAAAATGACACCATTAGCTGTGGACAAAAAGATAGAGGGCAAAAATCCCACTGCATTAATAAACACGTCTAAGAAAAAACTGACAATAATAGCCCAAGGGCCAAAGGAACGAAGGTACTGAGCTGTGCCTCTAATATTTCCTCTGGTGGATAAACTCCATATTTTGCGAAAAAAACCGGGAGCAAAATACTGAATGCCTACCACAATCAGCACAATGCCTACAAAGGCCGCTATTTTGACACTGCGTTCATTAATATAATCTTTATTTTTCATATTCTACTCTCAGGCATAAAAGATTCTGGCAAAACGCAGATCAAATTGATTGTCTAAAGCGTTCTGAATTTGCAAAAGGGACTTTTTATCTCCCAACATTTCCTTTGCCAGTTGACGTGCTTCTACTAAAATATCCGTATCTCTCAGTATATCAGCAATGAACAAATCAGGCAAGCCATGCTGTTTAAGTCCAAATAATTGACCTGCGCCTCTCAAGGCCAAATCCTTTTCCGCAAGCTCAAAGCCATCATGACAGGAGCGCATAATGCGAAGTCGTTCCATAGTATCAGGTGTGGAATTAGGACTTAAGAGCACGCAGTAGGATTGAGTAGAGCTACGCCCCACTCTGCCTCTGAGCTGATGGAGCTGAGCTAAACCAAAACGGTCCGCCCCTTCAATAACCATAAGCGTAGCATTGGGAACGTTTACCCCAACCTCAATGACCGTAGTAGCTACAAGGACCTTCACCTCTCCCTTGAGAAAGTCAGCCATAACCCTATCCTTTTCCTCCTGCTTCATGCGACCGTGAAGCAGTCCGCAGGGAACCTCCCGCAAAAAGGTAGTGGTCAGCTCCTCGTATAGACCGAGAACAGATCTAGCTTCAATTTCTTCCGACTCATCAATCAAAGGACAAACCACATAAGCCTGATAGCCTGCCTTAATTTGCCTGAGCATACCTGCATAAATTTCTGGGCGCTTTTCCTCGGCATATACTAAGGTCATAATAGGCTTGCGTCCCGGTGGCAGCCCCTTCATCAAGGACACATCTAAATCTCCGTACACGGTTAAGGCTAAGGTTCGTGGAATGGGCGTAGCCGTCATCACCAGCATATCCGTAGCAAAAACAGATTTGTCCGTTAGCTTGGCCCTTTGCTCCACGCCAAAGCGGTGCTGCTCATCAGTCACCACTAAGGCCAAATTTTTAAATGCTACCTTATCCTGAATAAGGGCATGAGTCCCCACTACCACCTGCAAAGCTCCATCTAAAAGGGTCTCCACAAAACCTTTAATCGAAGTAATAG
>CAZTGQ010000095.1:0-6537 GCA_964613345.1 uncultured Acidaminococcales bacterium
GAAATTTTTACACCCTTGATTTTTTCTGCCCGTGCAGCACCAGTTGTGCCTAATTGTACAGCCATTTTCTTGCCAGCCAAATCCTCAATGCCTTTTATGTCATTATTATCTTTACGCACTGCAAAAGCTAGACCAGATTTATAATAAGGCTGAGAAAAGGTTACTTTTTGCTTTCTCGCATCAGTAATGGTCATACCTGCAATAGCCACATCAATATTGCCTGCGGTCAAAGCTGGAATTAGAGCATCAAAGCCCATGTTCTTAATGGTACATTTCTTATAACCCATTTCTTTAGCAACGGCACGAATTAAATCCATATCAAAACCGGTAAATTCTTTGCTTTTTTCATCAGGAAATTCAAAGGGTGCAAAAGATGGCTCCGTGGCTACAATTAATTCTTCCTTTCCACCTTTGGCTCCAGCAGTTTCTTTTTTCTCTCCGCCGCAACCAACAACAGACCCCATCACCATAAGGGCCAACAACAAACACAAGATTTTTTTCATCCAAACCCCTCCTCAAAATAAAATAAAACAACTTAGCTGACCTGGTCTTCGCCCCCACACTCGCCTGCTGGAAGGTTCGCTCCTAAGCATCTGCTCCCCACTACTACTTCTCTCGCCCTTTGCGGCAGGACTTACTTCTAAGCTGCACCGTGCTCACAATTATTAAATTGCTTACGTGGATCGTTTGGCCTGCAACTGGCATCGATTTACAACCACAGACCTAAGCTGTTTTATACACCACATTATAAGATTATTTATAAGTTTTGGCAACATAAATATGCAATAATTAGATATATCCAAAATGGAAAATTTATAGTATACTATTAATCACCGATTAAAATATATTTGTGAAGGTTTGATAGCTATGTTGACTATACCTCAGTTCCTAGATTTTCCTATGGACGATAACTCCAAAGAAATAGTAAGCTTCTTTTTAAAGCTACTTAAACAAAAAGGCAACAACCTTTATCTCCACAGCTTACAGGTGGCGAACTATGCGGTAAGCATTGCTGCAGCTATGGGCTTACCCCTACAGGAGGTTTCCTCCATTAAAACCGCCGCCCTTTTGCATGATATTGGTCAGCTTTCCACCCCCAATAGTATTCTTGCCAAATATCCCTTCTTTAACACCAGGGAGATGGCTACCTATAAAAGACACAGCATCGCCGGCGCAAGCATGTTGGAAAATATACCGGAGCTGGCACAGGTTTCCAAGCTGATTTTACATCACCACGAAACCTGGGAGGGTAAGGGTTATCCCAGTCGTTTAAAGGGCGTAAACATCCCTTTAGGCTCACGTATCATTGCTGTAGCTGATTTTTATGATAACAGCATTAATCCCTGTGCCCAAAATTGGAAAAAGTCTCATGAGGATGCCATTAGAGAGCTGCACAATTTTGCCGGTACCAACTTTGACCCGGAGATTGTAGTTGCTTTTATGACGGTTATGACTCATGGCAAGGACTACAGCAGTCGTAAATCCCAAAAAGAACTTTTAAAAGAATTACAAAAAGCACGTTCCTCCTAGGAACGTGCTTTTTTATTGGTCCTGTCCGCTGCTAAAGGCTAAACCATAAACCACCTTGGCTCCTGCTTTAAGTAAAGCCTTAGCAGCCTCCTCCAAGGTAGCACCACTGGTATAAATATCATCCACTAAGATAATCCTTAAGCCTACCACCTGACCAGTTAAAGTAAAGGAATTCTCCACATTAAGTCGCCTAAGGGCCTTAGTAAGACCATATTGAGGAGGGCAACCACATTTACGAGCTAGGAGGGGTAGAAGCCTTAGCTTATTACGCTGACACCAGGGGGAAAAAATTCTCACCGGAATATCATAGCCCCTTTCCTTCAGCCTCGTAGGCTCCGTAGGTATGGGCACAACACAAAGCTCTCCCTCTAGCTGCCAAAGCTCTTGCAGCTCAATGAATTTTAAGCCTCGCAGCACTTCCTCTGCCATTCTGGGCAAAAGGTCTCTAGCTCCTGCGTATTTCACCAAATGAAGAGCTTTTTTCACTTTGCTGTCATAGCTATGGAGGTAAGCTACAGCTTGGACATAGGTAAAGCTATCCCGCCCCTTTTGCAAATGGGGAAGAAAAAGCTTTCTACATCTGGGACAAAAGAGAGTCCCATCCAAAGCATGCTCAGAACAATTAAGACAAATTAAGGGATAAAAAATATCTTGGAGTAATCTTTTTAGCTCCTGCCACATATCCCTTCCTTTCTACAGAATACTCTCATCCTCCCGTAGACGTTCTGCCAGAAGAGAGTAGCGTTTTCTGGTTCTATCATTTTGCACGGCCATGGCAATGGCCTTTTTACTGCCCACTAAAATAACCTGGGATTTAGCTCTGGTAATACCTGTATAAAAAAGATTGCGTTGCAAAAGAATGTAATGACTGGGTACTAAAGGCAGTATTACCGTAGCATATTCACTGCCCTGTGATTTATGTACACTCATGGCATAGGCCAGACACAGTTCATCTAGCTCCAGACCTTCATAGCTCACGAAGGGCACTAGATTTTTATCAGGGAAAGCAACCTCCACCCTGGCTCCTGTTATCTTAGTAATCTGTCCCACGTCGCCATTATAAACATCTTTTTCATAGTTATTGCGCAGCTGCATAACCTTATCCCCTAGACGAAATACTGTCTCCCCCCTTTTAACCTCTGCTTTATTCTCCGCCGGTGGATTAAGAGCTGCCTGTAATTTTTTATTTAAATTTTCTACACCACAGGGATTTCTATACATGGGGGAAAGAACCTGCACCTTATCCCAGGTGGAATCAGCCAAAAGCCTCTTATAGGCCTCGACCACATAAGACGCAGCCTCCTCTTCACTTTCCTTGGGTACAAAAATAAACTCTCCTTCACCTGC
Organism: uncultured Acidaminococcales bacterium; assembly: GCA_964613345.1. Classification (GTDB taxonomy): domain Bacteria; phylum Bacillota; class Negativicutes; order Acidaminococcales; family Acidaminococcaceae; genus CAZTGQ01. The sequence continues at coordinate 2,878 of CAZTGQ010000095.1, forward strand.
TAATTCCGGCATTTGCCCCCTATTAATACGATGGGCATTTACCACAATGGAGCTAAGCTGAGCCTGCCGGAAAATATTTTCCAAGCGAACAATGGGCATGGCCTTACTGCGAATAATGTCCTGCAAAACTGACCCTGGTCCTACAGAGGGCAGCTGATCCACATCACCTACCAAAATAAGTCGACAGCCAAGAGGCACTGCCCTTAAAAGATAATGGGTCAAGGAAATATCCAGCATGGAGGCTTCATCAATAATAAGAGCATCCGCTTCCAAGGGATTATCCTCATTACGTCCCCAATAGGGAGTATCCCCTGCCGGTGTATATTCCAGTAAGCGATGAACCGTAACTGCTTCTCGGCCTGAAGCTTCTGACAAACGTTTAGCTGCTCTACCGGTAGGCGCCGCTAGCAGCACCTTGCAGCCAGCCTGCGCTAAAACAGAAATAATGCCCTTAACTACCGTAGTCTTACCGGTACCTGGACCACCTGTGAGCACAAAAATCCCCTGCTGCACAGAGGCTCCAACAGCTTCTTTTTGCTCCGGTGCTAGAGAAATGCCCTCCTTAGCTTGCCAATCGTCCATGACCTGTCCGTAATCCACACGCCATAAATTATTGACGTGATCTCTGAGCGCTAGTAAACGATGAGCAACACTGACCTCCGCCTGATATAAATATTCGGGATAAACCAGTCTAGTTCCTCCCAGCATTTCCGTACGCAGATAATCATCCCTCAGAAGCTGATTGAAAACCTCACCTACTGTAAGAGCATCTAGCTGTAACAGCTCGCCTGTCATCTTTAATAAATATTCCTCAGGCACACAGGTATGTCCTTGAGCTGCAGTTTGGGTAAGAGCATAGCTAAGACCTGATTTAATTCTCTCGCTACTACTGCTTTCCCAACCTAAAGCTTGAGCCACTCTATCTGCAGTTCTAAAGCCAATGCCACTAATATCCTGCACCAGACAATAAGGATTATGGGTAATCCGCGTAATGGCAGAGGCTCCATAGGCAGCTACCAGCTTAGGTGCATAATTACTGCTAAGTCCATGAGTTTCTAAAAAAAGCAAAAGCTCCTTAGTGTCATGCATTTGCCCATAGGTTTCCGCAAAGAGCTGAGCTTTTTTCTTACCAATGCCGGTTACCTCTTGAATTCTCTCAGGAGACTCTTCCAAAACACTAAAGGTTTGCTCACCAAAATGTGCAGTTATTTTCGCCGCCATAGATGGTCCAATTCCTTTAAAGGCACCGCTGGCCAAAAATCTTTCTAAGCCTGCTAAATCAGAGGGCTGCACAGCCTGACAGGACGTCACCTGCAATTGCCTGCCAAAGCGAGGATGCTCCCGCCAATCACCTAGGAGACTTACCACCTCTCCTACATAGGGAGCAGGTCCTTTATAGGTCGCAGTAAAGGTTCCTGTGGCCGTAGCAGATGCTGTAAAAACAGCAAAGCCCTTATCCTGGGACTGAAAAATTATGTTTTCCACCGTGGCTTCATATCTATCTTGGGCCATTTTAATCTCCCTTACGCTTCAATTTCGTCCTTTTCTCCGTCACATTATACCATATCTTCCTCTACTTTTTGACAGTGTAAGTAAAATAGGCTATAATATTTCTACTATTTAAGAAGGATGTGGCTGCATGAATTTTAAAGGAACACAGGTTGCCCTTGATATGTATAATTGCTTAGAAGAAATTATCAGGGACACAAAAAAAGTAGAGGCTATTTTACTGGCAGCTACTGCTCATTTCAAAATGGACGTAGTTAATACCTTCTTCTATCCTAATCCTGAAACAGATGATTATACCTTTATCGTTATCTGCAAAAACGGCAATGTGGATATGCATATTTTCCCCGAGCTGGGCTATGCAGCAGCGGATATCTTTACAGCGGAGGATACGGCCAACCCTGAGCAGCTTGCCATTTATATCCGCAAGGAATTTGCTCCTGATAAATCCAAGCTGACCATGCTAAATCGTGGAGACTTCGGTGCTATTAACGACATGAAGCCTAGGAGAAGGAAACAAATGCGCCCTATTACCAGAGCTAAGAGCGCCTTAAAGAAATTAGTCACTGTACCTAAAAACAAAAAAAGCTAGGTTTTTCTCCTGTAGAAAAACCTCTTTTTTTATCCAATAGAAGTGTTACAATAAAGAAAGGAATTAGTTATGAAATATTTATTTTGGGATATAGACGGCACTCTGCTCCTAACCAATTTAGCAGGAGTAACCGCTCTTAAATCAGCTATTCAGGAGCTTTACCATGTTCCTGATTTTACCTTCAGTCACTCCTTGGCAGGCCGTACCGATACCTTTATTGCTACACAGGCTTTAAGAGAAATTAAGGGCGGAGCCACTGCTGCTGAAGTAAATGAGCTTTTGGACTGCTATATTAAGAGTCTGCCTACCTATTTAAAACAAAACCATGGTCATCTGCTAACTAACGTAGCAGAAACCTTAAGCTTTTTACAGCAAAGAAAGGACATGCTCAATCTACTGCTCACCGGCAACTGTGAAGCAGGAGCCAAGGCTAAGCTCCACCATTTTGGTTTGGACCACTATTTTGATTATAGTCTTAGTGCCTTTGGAGAAATAAGTGAGCTCCGTGATGACCTTGCCAAAGCAGCTTTCCAAAAAATTCAAAAAATAAATACCAACCTTGACCCACAGGATATTATCATCATTGGCGACACACCCAGAGATATTACCTGTGCCCAAGCCATTGGTGCTAAAGCTCTTATTGTAGAAGATGGCTCCACCTATTCCAGAGAGGAATTACTGAGCTATCATCCTTGGAAAATTATTCCCCAGCTGCCAGCCTGTAATAAAGAGCTGCTAGCTATTTTAGAAGGAGAAGCCCTATGCTAAAAAAAATTATTGTACCCCTGCTCCTTACCCTATGCCTTGCACCGGTAGCCAGTGCTTATAATCAAAACGATTTAAATATGCTGAAAAATACCAAGAGTTGTCCCGGTGGAGATTTATCCGGAGCCTCCTTGAAGGATATGGATCTAACTCGAGCCAATTTAGCCGGAGCTAAGCTTAGCTATGCTAATTTAAGTAATACAGTCCTAGAGGGAGCAAATCTTACCAACGCAAATTTAGAAAAAGCCAATCTTTCTCAAGCCTATTTGGCAGAGGCAAAGCTGGACGACAGTAATCTTGCCGAAGCTAACCTCAGAGCCGCTATTTTAAACAAGGCCTCCTTGGTAAACGTTCATGCCTTTCGCACCAATTTTTCTCATAGCTTTCTTAGCTTCACAAATTTCTACGGTGGCGACTTAAGAGAAGCCAATTTCGATTACGCTTTAGCAACCTATGGCAATTTTGTTTCTGCTAATTTAGCACAAGGCTGGTTTTTCAATACCAATATGGAAAATGCTAATTTAACCAATGCCAACTTATACAACGCTAAAATGAAGAAGGCTATTTTAACCAGTACAAAGCTCAAGAACGTCAATTTAGCTCAAGCCAATCTTCAAAATGCTGATTTAACTAAGGCTGAGCTGATCAATGCCAACCTTGACCATACTGATCTGCTCTACGCCAAGCTGGAAAGCGTGAATTTTTCCGGTACCTCTTTAAAAACAGCGACCCTCAAATAAAAAGCAAAGCCCTTAGCTTTTCTTCTTATGTCCCTCGGCATCAAACAAGGCTGGGAG
>CAZTGQ010000096.1:0-3743 GCA_964613345.1 uncultured Acidaminococcales bacterium
GACACATTGTTTAAAAGTAGGCCAAAGGTTCCATCGCTACGACCTGTAACGTTATCACTGGCTCCCTGAGAAGTATCTACGGACATATTTAAGGTAGCTCCTGCCCCTAAAACAAAGCCCTTATCATTTCGGTCATAAATACCCTGAGTTTGGCTAAAGCCTTGCTGACTGTTTACAACCTTAATATAGGTGTTGGAATTATCGGCTAACTTAACACCGGCAAAAAGGCCCTCCATGAAATTACTCTTACCTGCTACTCTAATATCATTAACGGCCCCATTCAGCTGCAAGCTTCCCCCTAGATTATTATTACCGATGTAAGCAGCCATACGATTTAAAGCCACTGTATCATGCATATCTACAATAAAATTACCACCCACAGTGGTTAAGCCAGTAGTTTGCACAGCAGCTGCCGTTGCCCCATTAGCCAGGGCCATATCCATGCTCACGCCGCCAGCTATATTCACCGCGCCTGAGGTCGCAGTAATACCGTAAAGAGAGCCTGTGGCCGTGCTTAAGGTCATATTAGCATCACCAGCTATACTCACCGGTCCTGAATTCTTTGTAATAATACCAATAACGCTTTCCTGCCCATCCGCAACCGTTATATTGGCATCCCCATTAATATTTACATTCGTGCCGGTAACAGCCGTCATAGCCTTACCGCCACTAATAGCAGCAGTCAAGCTGCTAAGCTCTACAGTCGATGCTTGAATACCAAAGATGTCGGTTGTAGGATTACCTGTTAAGGTTAAAGTAGTATTATCTAGCTCAAGACTATTATCATTAGTGGTAATAGCTACCATCGCTTGACCATTAGCGCTTACCCTGTCGTCTAGAATAATTTCCGTATCCTTGGCAGTTAAAGCATTTCCATAATACCCTAGGACTCTACTCCACTCACCGTTACCGGTTGCAGTTAAATTAACATAGATAGTGCCGATGCCGTCGGAGGTGCCGTTAGTAAATTTTCCCCATTGATTTTCAATACCAAAAACAGCATACTTGCCTGTGCCAACAACAGAAATATTATTAAAGGTCATAGTGCTGCCGTCCACCTTATTGGTTAGACCAATAAAATTACCGCCGGATTAGTTCCTGTAATTTTAATATCCTTGGCAGTAAAGCTAACAGGCCGGCGAGCAACACCCTCTACCCACTGCGCGCCATTCCTGATGCCATATATCTCATTACCAGTACCACTAATATCCACGGTTACATTCCCAGCCGTGATACTGCCTGTAGCGTTTGGACCCACGCTCTCATTAATAATACCACCTACTAACCCACCACCAGTGCTCGTCGCGGTAACAACAAGATCTCCTGCGGTAAGATGACTGCCCGCATTTAAAATAGCATAGGCATTTTTATTACTAGTACCATGAGCCTCCACCGTGAGCTTATGTGCTGCAGCGTTAATCGTTCCGAACTGAGCCTCGCCGGTAAAGCCGTTTAAAATTCCGTAAGCATGGTCTGCACTGGTAATTTGATAGGCGCTATCGCTAGTTATAGTAATAGCATTACCTGCATAGTTATTAAGATCTGCCTCCCAGACAAAGCTAGTCTGGCTCCCCACTAGGGATAACGCTAAGCTTAGTAAAACACTTTTAACTACCTTTTCTTTTCTCATACATAACTCCCCCTTCTTGCCCCTCTTCTATAGCTATAATTTACAACACTACTTATCTATTTTTAAAAGCATGACCTTTTATTAAAATACCTTCTGCCCGTTTCAACTCCTTTCCTTTCATTTCATTTTATTTACAAAATTCTTTCATTATTATATTAATGATACTGTACCCCTCATTTTCCGTCAAAATAAATTTATACGGTCCAAAAGTCCCTTTCTCCCAGATATATCACAGGGAGCTGGAGCACTTCGCTATTTTTATTATCTTGGTCTTTCCCCTTAATTTTTACATTTCTGCCCTAGAAATTTTACAAAACAGGCTTATACTAGAAATAGGTGAAGGGGAATTTACCTGAAGGACGGCGTTACCCATGCATTTGGAAGAGCTTCACTATATTATGGTGGTGGCAAAGGTCGGCAGCTTTACCAAGGCTGCCGAAAAATTATGTATTACCCAATCTGCTTTAAGCAGAGTAGTTCAACGTTGGGAGGCAGAATATCAAACAGAGCTTTTCTACAGACATAGAAGCTTTCTCCGGCCCACTCCGGGAGGGAAATTATTTCTAGTACAAGCTAAAAAAATTATCTCCCTACAAAAAGCTCTCAAAATTCAATTAGCTGCCTATGCTAATACAGAACAAGAGGAACCTCTCTAGCTAAGAGAATTCAGCTATTTTAACCACAAGCTTATTTTGACCACATAAAAAGGGATTAAAACACCATGCCATAGCTACTAGGTAGCTATCAGCCTGGGTTTTAATCCCTATTTTTTTTAGGAAATTATGCCTTGCCAATAAATAAAGAGTAATTATTCTTGAATAGCGGTCATAGCCACTACATCCACGATATCAGCTGCACTACAGCCTCTGGACAAATCGTTAATAGGATGTGCTAAGCCTTGGATAATAGGACCAAAAGCATTGGCACCTGCTAAGCGTTGTACCAGCTTGTAACCAATATTACCTGCTGCCAAATTGGGGAAAATCAAGATATTAGCTTGACCAGCAACCTTGGATTCCGGGCATTTCTTAGCAGCTACAGATTTAACTAACGCAGCATCAGCCTGCAATTCGTCTTCAAAAGCAAAGTCTACATTTGCTTCTCTCAAGATGCTGCCAGCCTCTTTTACGACATCAATACTGGGATGAGAAGCACTGCCCTTAGTAGAGAAGGATAATAGAGCTACGCGGCCCTCCATTCCCAGCATGCTTCTAGCAGTTTGCACGGAAGAAACTGCAGTGTCAGCCAATTGCTGAGCAGTAGGTTCAGGAATAACAGAGCAATCACCAAAGAGCAATACTTCACCATAAGTATCCTGACGCTCGGTTAACTCCATAACGAAGACGGAGGAAACAGTTTTTACGCCCGGCTTAGTGCCGATGATTTGTAAGCCTGCACGAATAACCTCAGCAGTAGGAGCAGCAGCACCGGAAACAACACCGTAAGCAGCTCCCTTTTTAACCATCATAGCAGCATAGAAAACAGGAGCCTTGAGCATGGTGTCCTTAGCTTGTTCAAAGGTCATACCTTTTTTTGCTCTCATTTGAGCGAATTCAGTAGCATATTCGTCCAAATTAGATACATTAGCTAAATCTAAAATGTCTACGCCTTCCATGGAGATACCCATATCTCCTGCCATTCTATTGATATTAGCTTTATTACCAATAACGATGGGCTTTGCTAGACCTAATTTTACTATTTCACTTGCAGCCTCTACTACTCTTTGATCATTACCCTCAGGTAAAACAATCTTTCTTTGAGCTGCTCTTGCTTTTTCTCTAATTTTAACTAATAAACTCACACTGACCACTCCTTAAAATTGTTAAATTGAATTATTGTTACATTATAGCACCCTACTTCTTGAATTACAATTACTAAGTTAGGTGGTAACCTCTAGCCTCAGCTAAGTTCTTCCCCTTTTAAGCAGAGCGCTCTGCCCTTAATTTGGGTTCTCTCTTACCGCAAAAGCACCTCTTCGTAAAGCATAAAGATAGGCTGACCTTGCCACAGGGCAAGGCCAGCCTACATTCATATGCAAAGCGCTATCGGACTACATAAAGGGTGAAAGAATAATAGCGCAGATTGCTAAAGGTGTATTGTATAAAATACCTGT
>CAZTGQ010000096.1:3753-4493 GCA_964613345.1 uncultured Acidaminococcales bacterium
GTATCCCAAATATGGTCATGCTGTCCATCTGCATTCAGACCGGAGGTAGGACCTAAGGTTGTATCGGAAGCAGGAGAGCCTGCATCTCCCAGTGCTGCAGCTGCCCCAATTAGCATTGCGCAGCCAAGTGGACTAAAGCCCATATGCACGCATACCGGTACAAACAAGGTAGCGATAACCGGAATGGTGCTAAAGGAAGAACCAATACCAATGGTAACTACTAAGCCTATAATCATCATCATAACAGCTGCCATGAGCTTAGAATCACCTACTAAATCAACAGAAGCCTGTACCAATTGGTTAACGCCGCCTGTAGCCTTAATTACTTCAGAATAGCCTGCAGCTACTAGCATAACGAAGGCAATGAGGCCCATAATACGCACACCATTGCTAACCACCATTTCAAAATCACTTAGCTTGATGGCACGGCCAACTACCATAACTACGATACCTGCTAACGCGCCTAAGGGCAGGGAGCCTGTCTTAAGATTAATAACCAAAACCATGAAGGCAGCAACCAGAGTTACCCAGTGAGCCATCTCCATATTCATATGTTCGTTGCTCTTTTCTAACTGTCCGGGAATAGGCAGATCCTCATACGCACGAGGCTTTCTAAACAGGAACCAAGAAATTACCAAGCCTATAATCATGGACACACCTAAGGGCCAGGTTCCCTTCCAAACTTCACTGGTAGCAAGAGCAATACCATTAGCTTCCATGTGCTTAGCAATAAGACCATG
>CAZTGQ010000096.1:4503-6536 GCA_964613345.1 uncultured Acidaminococcales bacterium
GAAAATTAGGCCAAAACCAAAGGGCAAGGAAATATAAGGTGCTTTTAAGCCAAAGGCCAAGGAACAAGCCACTGCTCTTCTATCTAACTGCATCTTATTCATCATGGTAAGTAGTGGTGGAATGAGAATGGGAATAAAAGCAATGTGTACTGGAATAAGATTTTGAGAACAGCAGGCTACAATAGCAATGACACCTAAGAAAACAAATTTCTTTCCCTGAACTATTTTCTCAATTTTGTGAGACAAAATTTCAGTGATACCGGTATTGGCCATTGCGGATGCCAAAATACCCAAAAGAATATAGCTTAAAGCTGTTTCCGAGTTACCACCCATGCCCCCTACCAATTTACCTATAGCCTCAGTTAAGGGCATACCGGATAAAAGGCCTGCTAAAAGAGCAGATAAAAGCAAAGCAATAAGCACATTTACCTTACGCAGGCAAAGCACCACTAGCACAACTACGGATATTAGAACGGGGTTGCTGAGAATACTCATAATTTTCCTCCTTCATATTCGTCTTGATATTTACGCTAATTTACCAACTACCTGCTCTGCCGCTTCTACGGGAGCTCCCTCTAAAATAAGCTTTTCACATTTTACAAATTCTGGGTGCATTAAAATATCTTCATCTACGGCCGGTACACCAGCTGCTCTTACTCGGCTATATACAGCCTTAGCCGCTGGACTCATTTTATCTTCGCCGCGCAAATAAAGCGCTTGGCAAACTCCAAAGAGTTCTATAGCTTGGACAGCTCTCGTATTATCCACGATCATCCTTGCTGTTCTGGCAGAGGTAGTTCCCATGGAAACATGGTCCTCTTGATTAGCAGAAGATGGTATGGAATCTACAGAAGCAGGATGAGCATAAATCTTGCTTTCAGAAACCATGGAGGCAGCAGCGTATTGAGCAATCATAAAGCCATTATTTAGGCCACCCTTCTTACATAAGAAGGCGGGCAAGCCATAATTTAGGCTGGGATTAACAAGGCGTTCTAATCTTCTTTCAGAAACATCAGCTAATTCTGCCGTAGCAATTTTCAGTGCATCCATAGCAATAGCCACTGGTTCGCCATGGAAATTACCGCCGGAGATTACCTCATCCTCATCGGGGAAGACCAAAGGATTATCCGTTGAGGCATTTATTTCACGGGTCATAAGATTCCAAGCATAGGTTAGACATTCTCTAATACCGCCATGTATTTGCGGTGTGCAACGTACAGCATAAGCATCCTGTACCTTAACGATAGTAGGATCCGGATTCTCGTCTAGGGTCAGCTTAGAACCTTCTGTCAGCTTTCTTAAGTTAGCTGCTACATCAATCTGTCCCTGATGACCTCTCACTGCTTGAATTTTATGGTCAAAGGCTTTGCGGATACCCTTTTGTGCTTCGCAAACCATAGCTGCTAAAATATCACCGGTCTTAGCCATGTTTAAGGTATCATACAGAGCAAGAGTACCAAAAGCACACATAGCCTGAGTACCATTAATTAAAGCCAAGCCTTCCTTAGATTCCAGTTCAATGATAGGAATACCGGCCTTATTCATAGCTTTTTTACCATCCATTAGCTGTCCTTCATAATAAGCTTCACCTACACCAATCATAGGCTGCACCATATGCGCTAAAAGTGCTAAATCACCGGAAGCGCCTAAAGAACCTTTTTCCGGAATGCAGGGAGTTACGCCCTTATTGAGCATATCCACCATAGTCTGTACGGTAGATAATTTAAGACCGCTATTACCCTTGGACACCGAATTGATTCTTAAAAGCACCATAGCTCTGGCTACTTCTATAGGCATAGGATTTCCCATACCACAGGAGTGAGAAATAATTAAATTGTGCTGCAGCGTTTTCGCATCCTCAGGAGGAACAAAAACCTTTTGGAATTCACCAAAGCCGGTAGTAAGGCCATAAATAACCTCACCCTTAGCCAGCTTACCTTCTACATAGGCCCTGGCTTTTTTCACTGCCTCTTGAGCTAAAGGAGCAACCTCCACTTTTTCCCCGTACCGCGCTACCTTCACCACATCTTCTA
>CAZTGQ010000097.1:0-6523 GCA_964613345.1 uncultured Acidaminococcales bacterium
CCCGGTAATTTAGATATGGCTAAGGCTTATCTAGCTACAGTAACTAATAAGGATAAGGTGCAGGGAGATTTAGCTACCGTAGCAAAGGGCGCAGATGTATTGATTGGCTGCTCTAAGCCCGGTGCTTTTACTCCTGAGATCATTAAGAGCATGAATAATGGTATTGTCTTTGGCTTAGCTAATCCAGTGCCTGAAACTACCTACGAAGCTGCTATGGCTGCCGGTGCTGCTGTAGCCGGAACCGGTCGTAGTGATGCTCCTAACCAGGTAAATAATGTTTGCGTCTTCCCAGGACTTTTCCGTGGAGCCTTGGATGTTCGCGCAAAGGCTATTACAGAGGAAATGAAGGTAGCAGCAGTTCATGCTATTGCTAACCTCATTGAGGACAAGGATCTGCGTGCTGACTATGTAGTACCCGGTGCCTTCGATAAGAGAGTAGCTCCCGCTGTAGCTGAGGCTGTAGCTGCTACTGCTATTAAGCAGGGCATTGCCAGAGTGCAGAAGGATCCTGCTGTGATTAAAGCGGAAACTGCTAAGAGAATTGCCAACAACTACTAAAGAGACGTAGCATAAATTATAATCCGATATCTTTCCTTAAAGATATCGGATTTTTCTTAGCTCATCACGACACAATTTTGTCATAGTTTGGTTGAAAAAAATTCAAATTTGCAGTAAACTTAGCATATGGAAGTGTATAAACAAAAATCATATAGGAGGCTATGTAATGAAGAAATTTGTTAAGCTATGTGTACTAGGTGCTTTAGCTTTATCTATTACCGCCTGCGGTGGTAAGTCCTCTATTCCCGGTGCACCGGGAAGTAAGGATGCTAAAAAAAGTGGCGGCAATATGGTTATGATGTATTCCTCCATGCAGGAGGATCAGCTAAAGGCTATTAAGGCCGGATTTGAGAAGAAATATCCTGATATTAAAATGGATTATTATTTCGCCGGCACAGGTAAGGTCATTACCAAGATTGCCACAGAGGCCAAAAGTGGTCAGGTAGCCAGTGATGTTATTTGGGTAGGGGACCCTGCTGACTACATTGGTTTTAAGAAGCTAGGTATTTTAGCTAAGTATTCTTCTCCGGAAGCCAAAGCCATTGACAAGGTTTTCATTGATCAGGATGGTTTTTATACCGGTGCCCGCATGATGAATATGTGTATTGGTTATGCTACCGGTAAGGTAAAGAAGGAAGAAGCACCTAAGACCTGGAAGGATTTGCTGGATCCGAAATGGAAGGGTCAAATTGTTATGACTGACCCCGGTACTGCCGGCACCACCAAGTATTTTGTAGGTGCCTTAATGGCGGATAAAGAATATGGCAAGGCTTTCTTTGAACAGCTCAAGGCTAATGGTGCCGAGCTGGAAAGCGGCACTACAGCTACTCATAACAAGGTAGCCAGCGGCGCCTACAAGGTTGGCATTATGCTGGACTATGTAACTCATAATTTACAAACCAAGGGTTCTCCTGTAGGGTTCACTTATTTGGACAAGGACATTGTGTCCATCTACAGTCCTCTAGGCTTGGTGAAAAATTCTGCTAACAATGAAAATGGCAAAAAGCTTTATGACTTCATCCTTTCTAAGGAAGGGCAAGAAATTCTAGTGGCTAACAATCTCTTAAGCGTACGCAAGGACGTGAAGCAAAAGGGTGTGACCATGGAGGATATTGCTGCTCATGCTATGAAGGTTGATTTAGCAACTCTGGCTACAAATTCGAAGAAGATTCTTGCTGATTTTGATGCAATCTTTAAGAAGAAATAAGAGTATACTACTTAAGGGTGGCAGTAAAATGTCACCCTTATTTTTATCGGGAGGAGTTTATGGCTAAGGTGCGTTTTGAACATATCACCTTTCATTATGGTGATAAATGTGTTCTCAAGGATTTTTCTCTTACAGTAGAGGAAAATCAGATTATGTGTTTAGTAGGCCCCTCAGGCTGTGGTAAAACTACCTTGGTGCGCTGCCTTTTAGGCTTTATTAAGCCGGAGACCGGAGAAATCTGGGTGGGAGAAAGATGCCTCTTTAGCGCAGCTAAGGGCATTAATGTGGCACCGGAAAAAAGAAGCATTGGTGTTGTTTTTCAGGACTATGCAGTATGGCCGCATTTGTCCGTATGGGAAAATGTAACCTATCCCTTAAAAAGAAAGGGTTACCCTAAAAAGGAAATTACTACTATGGCTAGTCACGCCCTGGAGCAGGTACGGATGGTGGAGTATGCTAAGCACTTGCCCAGTCAGCTTTCCGGTGGTCAGCAGCAGAGAGTAGCTATTGCCAGAGCCTTAGTAAGTAGTGAGGATGTTATTGTTTTAGATGAACCAATTACTAATCTTGATGCTAAGCTGAGAGAAGAAATGCTAGTGGAGATTAGAATGCTGCAAAAAAATATCGGTACGACGATTTTATATATTACTCATGACCAAGAGGCAGCTCTCCAGCTCTGCGATAAAATGGCTATCATGGATAAAGAGGGCGTGCTTTGTCAGGTGGGTAGGGATGAGGATATCATTCTTCGTCCGGCTAATCGTTTTGTGTTTGAGTTTATTGGCATTTCTAATTTTCTGCCCTTAAGCTTAAAGGATCATCAGGTGTATTTAGAGGTGGGACAGTCCCTGCCTTATCCTGAAGGTAGGGAGGATATTTTTAGGAGCGGAGCCTCTATGGAGCTGGGAATTAGACCTAACAATATTGTCTTTGATGAATCGTCTCCCCTAAAGGGCAAAATAAAGAGCGTGGTTTTTTTAGGCAATGAATTTGATTATTTTATCACCTTAGGTGACAAAGAGATTAGAGTCCAGCGTAATGCCTTGGATGCTTTGCAAAAAGGACAGTTTGCTGAAGGAGATATTGTAGGTCTGCGTTTTGTAGAGCCTGTGTTCTATCCAGCTAAGGAGGTGCCCCATGAGAAATAAACACAGTGGTATGAATCAACTGGCGGCCTTAGAAGGCAGAACCCTTAGCCTGGATAAGGCTATGACCATTATTGTAGTTATTCCGGTTTTTATGATTGTTTATAATGCCTTTTTCTATGATGGACAGTTTGACCTAGCTCTTTTCTCTTCAGTTTTGGTGGATAAGGAAAATTTATCCTCCATGACTAATACTGTGATTATCGCCTTTGCTGTTACTATTTTTGGCACCATTGTAGGACTATTTTATGCTTGGCTATTAGGCCGTAGCGATATTCCTTGTAAGGGTCTTATGCGGGGCTTATTTGTAATTCCCTATATGTTCCCACCCTTTTTTGGAGCCATGGCCTGGGATATGCTCTTATCAGCCAGAGGTGGCTATGTTAACGATTGGCTCATGACTACCTTTAATTTATCCTTGGCACCTGTAGATATTAATTCTCTGGGCGGTATCATTTTTGTAGAGGTTTCTTACTATTTTCCCTTTGTCTTTATGCAGGTTGTAAGCGCTCTGGAAAGAATGGATCCTACTCTGGAGGAATCTGCTCGTATTGCCGGAGCTAGACAGAGCACGGTTATTAGAAGAATTACTATTCCCTTGGTAACACCTGCTATTAGTGCCGGTGCCCTTTTGATTTTAATTTCTTCCTTGGCCCATTTTGGTGTGCCCTCTATCCTAGGCTTTTCTAAGAACATTTATACGCTGCCTACTATGATCTATGCCTATATCAGTAGAAGTGGTGGTAGCTTTGAGGGAATTCGCCAAGGTGCTGCTTTATCCATTCTTTTGGTGGTAGTGGTGGCTATTGCTTTGGTATTGCAAAAGGTTATTTTATCCCACGGCAGCTTTGATATTATTAAGGGTAAGAGTATGCGTCCTACCTTGATTAAGCTGAGAGGGGCTAAATATCCGCTGCTCCTCTTATCCATTCTTACCTTGGTGCTGATTGTGGTAGTACCCTTGATAATGATTTTCCTAGAGGCCATGGTGAAGGCCTATGGCTTGCCGCTGATTCCGGAAAATTTCACTACGGACAATTATGCCAGTATTCTCAGCAGCAAAACCACCGTTGACTCTATTAAGAATTATTTACTGCTATCAATTTCTGCAGGTGTAATTTGTATGTTCCTGGGAGTAATGATTGCCTATGTTATTACTAAAATTAAACCCAAGGGTAAGGAGGTACTGGAGGTCCTATCCGTACTGCCTTATTCCATTCCCGGTACAGTTTTAGCTATTGGTGTTATTTTGGCTTGGTCCGGTACTATTGGTATTAGCTTATATAATACGCTGTGGATTATTTTAGTAGCCTATATGGCTAGGTATTTATCCTTTTCCATGAAGAGTGCCTCTGCTTCTCTCCAACAGGTTCATCCCTCCTTGGAGGAGGCTGCTAGAGCCTGCGGAGCATCTCATACTCAGTCCTTAAAGGATATTACCTTACCTCTTATTCGTCCGGCCATGGTGAGCGGCTTCTTTTTGATTTTCCTGCCAGCCATGAGAGAATTAACTACCTCCGTGCTTTTGTATGGACCCTATACCAGAACCTTAGGCGTGCAAATTTACTCCCTAAGAGACGCGGGTATGATTCCCCAGGCCTCAGCTCTAGCTTCTATAGCTATCGCCATTATTATCATTTGTAATGGTATTGTGACCTGGATTACTAAAGATAGGAAGGGGGTATAATTATGGTAGAGCAAATTGTACTTCGACATGTGAGCAAGCGCTTCACTACGAAGACCTTGGGAACCATTACGGCAGTGAACGATTTTAATTTAAGCATCAATGAAGGAGAGTGCTTTTCCTTTTTAGGCCCCTCGGGTTGTGGTAAAACTACAACTCTGAGAATGATTGCAGGCTTTGAAGATTTAAGCGAGGGCAGCATTGAGCTATGTGGCAGGCCTGTTTCCGACAAGGCTAAGAACCTTTATGTACCACCGGAGGAACGGGGTTTGGGCATGGTTTTTCAAGCCTTTGCGGTATGGCCCCATATGAATATTTACGAGAATGTGGCCTTTCCCTTGGAAATTCAAAAGCTGGACAGGACTATGATTAAAAAGAGAGTAACAGAGGCTTTAAAGCATACCAGTCTAAGTGGGATGGAGGAAATCTATCCTGACGAGCTTTCCGGAGGTCAGCAGCAGCGTATTGCTATTGCTAGGGCTATTGTTACTAATCCTAAGGTTATGCTTTTGGATGAACCCTTAAGTAACCTGGACCCCAAGCTAAGAGAAACTATGCGCTTTGAAATTAAAGAGCTGCAAAAGAAATTCAACTTCACTATTATTTTTGTTACCCATGATCAGTCTGAGGCCATGGCTATCAGTGATAGAATGATGGTATGCGATATGGGCAATATTATGCAAATTGACACTCCAACTAATTTATATACTAAGCCGGTTAATAAATTCGTCCATAGCTTTTTAGGGCAGTCCACCTTCTTACAGGTGAAGATAGAAAATGGCAGAATTTATACTAAGGGCGGCGGACAGGAAATTCCTTTGGCCCTGCCCAGTGCCTATGGTGCAGAGATGATTGTGGCTACCAGGCCCAACGCTATTGAACTTAATAGGGAAAAGGGCTTTAAGTCCAAAATAGAAAGCCGTATATTCCTTACCGGCAGCACGGAATATTTAGTGAGAGTAGGGGAGCAGCTTTTAAAGGTGCAGACACCTCATCGCGTTGTTTTTAATCCGGGGGAGGAATGCTACATCAATATTGCTGAACCCATGTGGTATCCCCAGGAGGATGCAGCAGTGGAAGCACAAAGACAGAAACGTCAACTGGTGTAGAAGAATGATTTGCTTATGAAAAGAAAATAAGGTAAAATTGTTACAAACTTGAAAACGAGGTGTTGATATGAAAAAAATAGGTTTGCTTTTAGCTTCTCTGGCTATGGTGGTAGCTCTTACCGGTTGTGGCGGAGAAAAAAAGGAAGCTGCGAAGCCAGGTAGTGGCGCAGCTAAAAAGGTAGTTCTTAAAATTGGTGCATCTCCTGTACCTCACGCAGAAATTTTAAGCTTTATTAAGCCCATGCTGGCTAAGGAAAATATCGATATGCAAATTATCGAATTTAATGACTATGTGAAGCCTAACATGGCTTTAAATGACAAGGAGCTGGATGCTAATTTCTTTCAGCATAAGCCCTATATGGATAAATTTGCCGGTGATAGGAAAATGGCTTTAGTTTCTTTAGTGGCTGTGCATTTAGAGCCCATGGGTATTTATTCCAGAACCGTAAAGGATATTAAAAATCTTCCTGCCGGCAGCAAGGTTTCCATTCCTAATGATCCCACTAATGGCGGTCGTGCTTTAGCGGTGTTAGAGAAGGCTGGCTTAATTAAGCTGCGCAGTGGGGTAGGCATTAATGGCACAGCTGCTGATATTCAAGGAAATCCTAAGGGCCTTATGATTATGGAAATAGAGGCAGCACTGCTTCCCAGAAGCTTAGAGGATGTAGCCATCTCCGTTATCAATTCTAACTTTGCTATGCAGGCTAATCTAAATCCTGTAAAGGATGCTCTTTTTGTAGAAAGCAAGGATTCTCCCTATGCTAACATTGTTACCGTACGCAAGGGTGATGAGACTCGCAAAGAGATGCAAGCGCTCAAA
>CAZTGQ010000098.1:0-6479 GCA_964613345.1 uncultured Acidaminococcales bacterium
AGATATTATGGAACGTGGTATTATGATGACGGGAGGCTCCTCCTTGTTACGTAATTTCGACCGCTTGATAAGTCAGGAAACCTCTATGCCGGTAGTGGTTTCTGAGGATGCACTTTCCTGCGTAGCTCTTGGTACAGGGATAGCTGTAGAACATATAGACGTTTTTAAACATGGTTTTATGAATACAGGACGTAAATAACTAAGCGAGGATTGACCGAGGATGAATAGAAAGAGAATGCAAATTCTGGCAGTAGCTTTAGTGGTACTGATAATAGGTGGCCTAATTAAAGATGGAAGTGGCGGCTTTAAAGTCTTAAATACAGTGGTCCTTACTATTATGAGACCCTTTAAGTTTGTAACTAATGGTGTAGCCGGTGGTGCTAATAGCACTATGAATTTTTTCACCTCCAGAGCCAGCCTGCAGGAGGAAAATGAGCGATTAACTAAGGAGAATGAAACCCTTAGAAATGATAATGCTGATCTTATTGGTGTTAAGGCAGAAAATGAACGCTTGACCCACCTACTGAACTTTAAAAATGCTCATCCTACCCTGCAGCTGTTGACAGCTAAGGTAATTAGCCGAGATTTAAGTGATTTTAAGGATGTGATCCTTATTGACAGAGGTGAAGATGAGGGCCTCAAAATTAATATGCCGGTTATTACCGGTTCAGGCTTAGTTGGTATTGTGGATGGAGTTTATCCTACTATGGCTAAGGTTTTACTCTTAAATAGTCCCAGAACTCGTTTGGGTGGTATGAATCTTAGAGGAGATTCTAGAGTGGCTGGCATTGTTAACGGTGTGGCAGGCAGTGAACTGTCCTTAGAAATGCGTAATATGCCACGTAACGCTGATTTGCTGCCCGGCGATACTATTGTAACCAGCGGCTATAGCGGCTATCATCCCTCCGGTATTATTATTGGTAATATTGAAGAAGTACAGATGGATCCCGGTGGCTTGACCAAAAAAGCGACTATTGCTCCGGCTGTGGATTTCCTTAAGCTAGAGGAAGTTATGGTTGTAACCAATTACAAGGGCTTCTCCTCTGTCTTGCAGGAGAGGGAAAGTGCTCAACCTCTTACCGATGTGAAGAAGGAGGCAGCACCTAAGTCTGGAGGGAAAGCTTCATGATGATTTTACTGTGGGCTCTTTTGCTTTTAGGCTTATATACCCTGCAAACTAGCTGGTTTTTGTTCTTTCATACCAGTCAAAGTCCCGACCTTCTTTTGGTGCTGCTTTTGCTTACCACCTTGGAGGAAGGACCCAAGGGAGGACTGTCTCTGGGGTTTGTGATAGGAGCTTTGCAGGATGTGATTAGTTTTTCGTTCTTTGGTTATCATATCGTTACTAGAACCTTGTTAGGTGGAATGATTGGCCTTATGAGGGGAAATATTTTTAAAGATCAACTGCCCACTTTTGCTGTGGTGGTTGCCTTGGTTAGTATTATGGTGAAGGCTTTTCATTTGGCCTTTCTTATGTTTTATCAGGGTGAAATTTTCAGCCTTTGGCCTTTTGTGCTAGATGCGGGAAAGTATGTAGGCTGGAATGTAGTTTGCTCTGTTCCCATGTGGATAATAAGCAGAGTTATTATAGAAATTTTAAAGAGACGGCAGCAACGTTATTATAGAATGTAGAGGGGAGCTAGGCAGGTGCTAAATAAGAAATACGCCTATAGGTTAGAATTCATGCTTTTTATGGCCATTGCTATAATATGTATTCTTATTGGCAGAATGGTTTATTTGCAGCTCTACCAGGGAAATTATTATAATAGACGGGCAGAGGGTAATCGTACTAGACATACACGAATTGTTGCTCCTCGCGGGATTATTTATGATTGTAATGGTGAGGAGTTAGTAAATAATAAACCTGGTTTTATAGTGTCCTTGAGTAGAAATAGTAGCGGCTATAAATCAGAGCTTTTAAATCGCTTGTCCTTACTTTTAAATATTCCTAGGGAAAGAATTGATGAAATTATCAAGGAGAGCGCCGGCGGTGCTGAGCCCATTAGACTTTTGCGAGATGCCAGTCCTCAGGTGGTAACTAAGGTGGAGGAAAATATTCGGTATCTTCCGGGAGTACTTTTAGAGGTGCAGCCTTTAAGAAACTATCCTAATAATGAATTGGCAGTGCATTCCTTGGGTTATGTGGGTGAAGTAAGCGAATACGAAATTACTCAAGGTGTCTACGAAAATCTAAAGGCCGGCGATATTGTGGGTAAGTTTGGCTTGGAAAATTACTATGATTCCTATTTGCGTGGTACTGACGGTAGCTTTAGAGAAGAAGTGGATGTTAATGGAAGAGTTATCCAAATTATGGATAAGGTGGAACCGGTGCCTGGCACGGGTATTGTTCTGACTATCGATGGGAAGCTGCAAAGAATTGTGGAGGAAGCAATAGATAAGAGATTAAGCTCCCTGCATTCTCGTGCTGCAGCGGTGGTGGTGATTGATCCTACAACGGGAGAAATTAAAGCTATGGCCAGCCGTCCTACCTTTAATCCTAACTGGTTTGTTAATGGTATTTCCTCTAAAAATTGGAATAATATTAATAATGATCCTTTTTATCCCATGACTGATAAAGCCATTGCCGGTGAATATCCTCCCGGCTCTACCTTTAAAATTATTACAGGCTCTGCGGCCCTACAGGAGAAAAAGGTTACGCCTCAGGAGCTAATCTATGATTCAGGTAGGCATTGGCTGGTAGATATGAGAAATGCAGGCGGAGAGGCTTTAGGCTATATTAATTTTAAAACGGCTCTTTCTGCTTCAGATAATGTTTATTTTTATGAAATGGGTAATAGATTGGGCATTGATCTTTTGGCACAATATGCTGCTAATTTTGGTCTAGGAAGAAAAACTGGTATTGATTTGCCTGGTGAAGCTAAGGGACTGATTGCTAATCCCACCTATAAGAAGAAGGTGTTCCAAGAGGATTGGTTTTTAGGGGATACCTTTAACGCGGCCATTGGTCAGGGCTTTACCTTAGCTACGCCAATTCAGGTAGCGGAAATGCTCAGCGCAGTGGCTACAGATGGCAAACGCTACAGACCTCATTTGGTTAGTAAAATTTTAAATGATGATGGTAGCGTGGTTAAAAACTTCGAACCGGAGCTGATTGGGACCTTGCCTGTGAGCCAAGAAAACTTGGACCTTGTGCAAGAGGCCTTAAAGGCAGTTACTAAGGAGGGTGGTACAGCCTCTACCTTGGAAAGCTTACCGGTGTCCGTAGCCGGTAAAACAGGTACTGCGGAAAATCCTCATGGACAGGATCATGGTTGGTTTATTGCCTACGCTCCTGCAGAAAAGCCTAAATATGTAGTGGTATGTATTGTAGAGCAGGGAAGCTATGGTGCAGTTTCTGCTGCGCCTATTGTGCAACAGGTTTTGGAATATATTTTTACGAAGGAAAGAATAGCACCACCTACTGCTAAGAAAAAATAGAAAGGAGAGGCTCATGAATTTCAAAAGAATATATAATAATTTAGATTATGTACTGCTCTTTAGTGTTTTTGCCTTGCTTTTTATCGGCATTACTCTTATTGCCAGTGCTACTCATGCCAATATTCCCTCTCCTAACAGATATTATTTTGTTACTAGGCAAAGCATCTTTGTTCTCCTCAATATTTTAGCGGGCTTTTTTCTTTTGCGTTTTGACTATCGTATGCTAAGGCCTTTAGCCAGACCCTTATATATTTGCAATATTTTATTGCTTTTAGGCGTTATGTTCTTTGGCCGCACGGCCTTGGGTGCACAAAGATGGCTGCAAATTGGCCCTATTAGCGTACAGCCCAGTGAATTTGCCAAGGCTATTATGATTGTATCTCTAGCTGCTTTTATGGATAAAAAAGTACATTTTTTAGATTCTTTTAAAAGCTGGCTACCTATTTTTGCCTATGTTTTTTTGCCCTTTATTTTGGTTATGCGTCAGCCGGATTTAGGTACCTCCTTGGTTTTTATGGCTATTTTGTTGGGCAGCATGATATGCTGCGGCTTTAAGAAAAAATATTTTCTCTTGATGTTTGGTGCAGGGATGGCTGCCGCGCCTCTGCTTTGGGGGGGACTTCATGAGTATCAGAGAAATCGTATCAGGGTTTTCTTGAATCCGGGACTGGAGCCCTATGGCAGCGGTTATCATGTTATTCAGTCCATGATTGCCATTGGCTCAGGACTGTTTACCGGCAAGGGCCTTTTTGCAGGAACTCAAAGTCAATTGAATTTCTTACCGGAAAATCATACGGATTTTATTTTTGCTGTGGCAGGTGAGGAATTTGGCTTTATCGGTGTAACTATTATTTTGCTTTTGTATTTACTTATTATTTATCGGGGTATCTCTATTGCCATGAATGCTACGGATAATTTCGGTACCCTTTTAGCGGTGGGAATTGTTTCTATGTTTAGCTTTCACGTTCTTGTTAATGTGGGGATGACCAGTGGAATTATGCCGGTAACCGGTGTGCCGCTGCCCTTTTTAAGCTACGGAGTTAGCTCCTTGACTACTAATATGTTTTTGGTAACCCTGCTTTTAAATATAGATCTACATCCTCAGAAATTGAGATTTAGCTAGGTGATGACTATGAGTACAATTCTTATTAGCGTCCATCCGGAAGAAACTCGTATGGGTGTGGTGCGACAGAACCGTTTAGTGGATTATGTGGTAGAAAGAAATAGTGAACAACATTTAGTGAGCAGTGTTTTCCTGGCTCGGGTTAATAACCTAGTGCCGGGAATTCAAGCTGCTTTTCTTGATATTGGGCAGCAACAAAATGCCTTTTTGCATTTACCCCTGACTACTAAATTAACTCAGGGACAAAGTGTCTTAGTGCAGGTTCGTAAGGATGCCAGGAGCACTAAGGGACCGGCTGCTACCAGGGACATTTCCTTGCCGGGGCGTTATGTTGTTTTGCAGCCCTTTTCTCCTAGGGTGGTATTGTCCAAAAAGATTGCGCCTAAGAGTGTACGACATAAGCTGAAAAGCTTCATAGAGGAAATTTGTCCTAAGGGAATGGGCCTTGTGGTGCGGACTGCAGCTCAATATGCTACAGGGCAGGAGCTAATAGAAGATATTGACAGTCTCTTAGAGGCTTGGAGAGTAATTCTAGAAAGAAGTAAAAGGGCTAAAGCCCCACAGCTGCTTTATCGGGAGCTTGATTTATCCGTGCGCATTGTAAGAGATTACTTGAGCCAGGAAATTACCACGGTGGTTGTAGACCATAAAGAGGTGGGGGAGAGAATAAGGCAGCTACTGCAAAATTCCTCTCAAGAAGGGGTTGAGGTAGTAGATTATCTTGGCAAGGAGGATATCTTTAGTCACTATGGCTTAGAGGAAAGCATTGCTTCTATTTCTGATAGACAGGTGTGGTTAGAAAGCGGTGGTTATCTTGTTTTCGACTATACAGAGGCCTTGACAGTCATTGATGTCAATAGTGGTAAGTATCAGGGTGAGGGAAACCTTGCTCAAACAGGGATGAAGATTAATAAGGAGGCTGCGTGGGAAATAGCAAGGCAGCTCAGATTGAGAGATATTGGGGGCATAGTCCTAGTAGATTTTATTGATATGGATTCAGGAGAGAAGCAGGAGGAGCTTTTGCAGCTTTTAAGAGAGGCCTTTGCTGAGGATAAAATGAAGCCAAGAGTTCAGGATATTACCGCTCTTAATTTAGTAGAAATCACCAGACGAAAGGAAAGACAAAATCTTTCTACGGTGCTTTATACCAGCTGTCCTATTTGTCAGGGCAGTGGTAGGGTGCAGTCACCGGAAACCGTCTATGTGGAGGTGCGCAAAAAGCTGCGCTCTATTTTAAAGGTGGGACATTTAAGCAATAGCTTAGTGGTGACGGTCCATCCTCAAGTAGCTGCTTGGATTTTAAATCATGGAGTTAAAGAAATGGAAGGGGAGCTGAAAAGGCAAATTAGAATTGAAGGCGATAGCACCATGGATCCAGAGGCTTTTGGTATTACAGCAGGGCAATAGCTTTTGGCAGATTAAATTTAATGCTTAGATAGGACGAATGAAAATTTACATATTATTTGTCTAAGGATTTCCTACTACTATGACTAGGAGCATTAGGAAATTCTCCACCCAAGGTTAGTTCTAGGTAGAAAAGGGGGCGTACCCATGGAAGTAAAATTTCCGCATTATGTAGAACATGTTATGACAATTTTGGAGGAGGCCGGGTTTGAGGCTTATGTGGTAGGCGGTGCAGTAAGGGATCTTCTTTTGGGTAGAACACCTAAGGATTATGATGTGGTAACTAATGCTAGACCTGATGAAATTAAATTAGTGGCTGCTAGGCATGACATTAACGTAGTCTCTCATCTGGGACAGAATTTCGGAGTAGTTGTTTTAGTGGTGGGAAGGTTTGCTCTGGAGGTAGCCTCCTATCGTAATGAAACCTATGGCAGTGATGCTCATAGACCTGAAGAGGTTTGGTACTGCTATACCCTGGAGGAGGATTTGGGTAGGCGTGATTTTACTATTAATG
>CAZTGQ010000099.1:0-5158 GCA_964613345.1 uncultured Acidaminococcales bacterium
TGATTAGTGCTTCTGGCGATTTTTTCTAGGGGTTCATTGTGTTACAGCCCCTTTGCTTTTTGCCTTTGCGTTGGTGTAATTATTTTTTTGTTTTTACTATTTAAGCGTTCTTTTTCTTTTTGTTGCTGAAGTTGCTAGGCTGCAGGACTTGGGCGATAACAACTAGGGACACCGTAGCCACCATGAGGCAGGTGGAGAGGGCGTTGATTTCCGGCGAAATTCCCCGCTTTACCATAGCGTAAATATAAAGTGGTAGCGTGGTAGAATTTGGCCCAGCTACAAAGAAGCTGATAATAAAATCATCAATAGAAAGAGTAAAAGCAATTAGCGCGCCGGCGATAATTCCCGGTAAAATCAGAGGAAAAGTTACATAGCGGAAGGTTTGCAGAGGCGTAGCATACAAGTCTCCTGCAGCCTCCTCTAAATCCATGCGCCTGCCTTCTAATCTGGCACCTACGGTAATAATAACGAAGGAAATACAGAAGGTAATATGAGCCAGAATTAAAGTGCCCTTGCCTAAGGGTGTTCCCGTTTGAGAAAAAAGCACTAATAGTGATAAGCCCATAACGATTTCCGGAATTAAGATGGGAAGATAGAGCAGACCGTTAATGACGTTTTTATACTTGTATTGATAACGGTTTAAGGCAAGAGCCGCAAAAGTGCCTAAAAGGGTGGACACTAGGGTGGAAATGCCGGCAATAATGAGACTGTTCAAAAGAGCATCCAAAACTCTGGAATTGGATAAGAGGGCGGTATACCATTTCAAGGTGAAGCCTGTCCATACCGCATTTAGTCTGGAAGCATTAAAGGAATAAAGAGACAGAATTAAAAGTGGCAGATATAAAAAGGCCAAAACTGCCAAAGCATAGGAAAAGAGTAGAGCACTATGCCAATTTTTCTTCATGGTGAGCGCCTCCTTCCTGATGCTTTAAAACTCTGTTATAAAGCATAATAAGGATTACGGCTAAAATGGCCAGCACAATAGAAAGAGCACTGCCAAAAGGCCAGTCTCTGGCTGCTAAAAATTGATTTTGAATCAAATTGCCAATGAGGGCGCTTTTAGCTCCGCCCATAACATCGGGTACTACAAACATGCCTAAGGAAGAAATGAAAACTAAAATTGAACCTGCTGCTACTCCCGGCATTGTGAGTGGAAGGGTAACCTTCCTAAAGGCAGTGAGAGGAGAAGCTCCTAAATCGCTGGCCGCTTCTAAGAGCCTTTTGTCTAACTGCTCAATGGAAACATAAATTGGCAGTACCATAAAAGGCAGGAGAGCGTAAATCATGCCCAGCATTACCGCGTAATCATTGTAAAGTAGGCTGAGAGGTCTGGCAATTAGGCCAAGCTTGAGTAGAATTGTGTTAATAACGCCTTGAGAGCGAAGAATAATAACCCATGCATAGGAACGAATGAGAAAATTAATCCAAAAAGGAACCATGACTAAAATCAGTCCCGGTTGCTGCCATTTGGTGGGTAATTTGGCAATAGCGTAGGCTACGGGGTAGCCTAGGACAAAGGTGAAAAACGTGGTAACCATGGCAGTGAATAGTGTGGAGACGAATATTTTCAGATAGAGGGGCTCGAGAAAACGGATATAGTTAGCCAAGGTATAGTTGAAAACTACCTGTCCATAGGGAGTTCTCGTCGCTAAAGAAACCGCTACTACAATGAGCAGAGGAACAGCAAAGAATATAGTTAGCCAAATAATAGCCGGAGCTACTAATAATTTTCCCTTTTTCATGCGTCTACCTTCACTCCATCCTGTTCAAACCACCAGACACCCACTCTGTCATCAACCTGCCAACGCTTTACGTCATCAAAATATTGGTAGGTCATAACAGTTTCGTTGGAGTTGTCTAAGCGGACAAAGACCTTGTCTATATTGCCACAAAAAACGATGTCTACTACAGTACCAAAGTAATGACTGGGTTCCTGCTGAGCGGGGATGTTTTCTTCGTCGTCTTCACTACGGAGATTTACTTTTTCCGGACGGACTACAATAGTACTTCCATCCTCTTGACTAAAGAAATTACTTTCGCCTACAAAGCTAGCCACAAAGGTGGAGGCTGGGTAGTTGTAGAGCTTGTCCGGACCGTCATCCTGCTCAATTAGACCCTTGTTAATAATGATAACTCTATCACTCATGGTCAGAGCTTCTTCCTGGTCATGGGTGACGAAAATAAAGGTGATACCTAAACCACGCTGCAGATTTTTCAGCTCCAGCTGCATTTTCTTTCTCAGCTTGTAGTCCAAAGCTCCTAAGGGTTCGTCCAAAAGCAGTACCTTAGGATTGTTAACCAAGGCTCTGGCAATAGCTACTCTTTGTTGCTGGCCGCCACTCATTTGCTGAGGCATTCTTTCTTTGAAGTCCTCCATTTGAGTCAGGTACAGTACCTGGTCAATACGTTCTTCTTGTTCTTCCCGAGGAACCTTTTTCATCATTAGACCAAAGCGAATGTTTTCCTTCACCGTCATATGGGGAAAGAGAGCGTAGTGCTGAAAAACCATATTAACATTACGTTTATAGGGAGCTAGATTGGTTACGTCCTCATCATCAATAAAAATTTTACCTGTGGAGGGTGTTTCCAGTCCTGCAATCATGCGCAGTAAAGTTGTTTTCCCACAACCTGATGGTCCTAGGAGCGTGACAAATTCACCATCACCGATGGTGAGGTCAAGCTTAGGAATAATTATATTGTTGTCAAAGCTTTTAGAGATGCCTTCTAAGCGAATCATGGTTTCCATTTTAATTTATCACAACCTTTTTCTATATTATACTTAAATAAAGGATAGCACGAATGAGGCATAAAATACAATAAATAGAGCAAAATTTCTTCTAAAATATAGAAGGAAATTTCTTCAACATAGAGTATAATAAAATAAAGGGAGGGACATGCTATGGAAATGCAGGACAAAGCAATAGTATTACCGAGAGATTTAATTCAATTCATCTTCGAGGCGGCGCATATTCAGCGCTGGAACGATCACATTAGACCACAGGGCTTTACAGAGCTGGATAAGCAGGCTCATAAAATGATGATTTTATATGTGCTGGCACGTTATGAGGAAATGGACCATGGTGCTCAGCTGGATTGGCAATGCTTGGTGGAGGGGGGTATTTTTGAATTCCTTCATCGTATTGTCTTAACTGATATTAAACCACCTATTTTCCATCAGCTCATGGCTAAGCACGGAGCTAAGTTGAATCAATGGGTGTACAAGGAGCTGGAAAGGCGTGTGCCATCTCTGGCAGGAAGTAATTTCTTAGAGAAAATGAAGGTATACTTTGACCAGAATAATAACCTTAAGGAAAAGAAAATACTTAGCGCCGCTCATTATTTGGCTACGGAGTGGGAATTCCGCATTGTTTATCACATGAATCAGGGAATTTATGGTGTGGAGGAGACCAAGGCGGCCATTGCAGATACTATTGAAGAATACTTTGATTTGGCCGGAGTACAGAAAATAGCTCTCAATGGGAAGACGAGGAAGTTCGTAGATCTCATTGGTAAGCTTCGTTTTCAAAAGAGATGGTCCCAATCTCCCAGAGTACCGGAAACCTCTGTCATGGGACATGTGATGATTGTAGCAGTTTTGGGTTATTTCTGTGCTCAGCATATGGGTGCGTGCAAGCAAAGAATAGTTAATGATTTTCTTGGAGGCTTGTGGCATGATTTGCCTGAAGTACTGACTAGGGATATTATTTCGCCTATCAAGCGTTCCGTAGAAGGCTTGGACGAATTAATTAAGGATATTGAGCAAAGACAGGTAGCGGAAAAGATTTTACCGCTATTGCCTCAGGCTTGGCACAAGGATATTATTAATTTCACCGTGCATGAATTCACTAATAGGTATACGGAAAATGGCAGGCTGGTTATTTGTAAGGGAGATGTACCGGAAAAATACAATTTGGACCAATTTCAAGTCATTGATGGAGAAATGCTCAAGGGCTGCGACCATTTAGCGGCTTTTCTGGAAGCATGGATTTCTATTCAGTCCGGCATTACCTCTCTTCATCTGGAAAACGCTGTCCAAACCTTGCCTCAGCAGTATGCCGAGAAGGTTTTGGGGGGCATTCCTTTTGGGGCAATTTATCAACAATTTCCCACAAAAAAAGAGGAAAATTAGCTAAAAATGTAAATTGTATACAAAATACAAAAAGTAGTATACAAAGTCAAAATTAGTGTTATAATATTTTTGTAAGAGGTTCACAGACAAATTTTAGGAGGCGTTTAGAATGGGTTTATTTGAAATGGCAAAGATTCCTATGGAAACAGCAAGTAAGTTGATTAACTTGGATCCTAATGCAAAGGCAATTATTGAACAACCTGAGCGTACAGTAGAAGTAAGTATTCCTGTAAAGATGGATGATGGCAGCGTAAAGGTATTTACCGGTTATCGTTCTCAGAACAGTACTGTTCTTGGCCCTGGTAAGGGTGGCGTTCGTTATCACCAAAATGTTAGCTTGGATGAGGTTAAGACCTTAGGCTTCTGGATGACCTGCAAATGTGCTTTAGCTGGCTTGCCTTACGGCGGCGCTAAGGGCGGCATTATCGTTGACCCCAGAACCGTATCTAAGAATGAATTAGAAAAAATCACCAGAGGCTACATCGACAAGATCGCTCCTCTTATTGGCGAAAAGAAAGATGTTCCTGCTCCTGACGTTAACACCAATGCTCAAATCATGGCTTGGATGATGGACGAATTCAGCAAGATTAATGGCTGCAACTGCCCCGGCTTCATTACCGGTAAGGATGTTAGCATGGGCGGTTCCTTAGGCAGAACCTCTGCTACTGGCCGTGGTGTTATCACCGCAGTTCTAGAAGCTTTAAAGGCTAAGAAAATTGATCCTAAGACTGCTACCGTAGCTATCCAAGGCTTTGGTAATGTTGGTAGCTGGACTGCTAAATGCGCTAAAGAAGCTGGTTTGAAGATTGTTGCTATCAGCGATATCAGCGGCGGTTTAGTTGATCCTAATGGTTTAGATCCTTATAAGCTAGAAGAATATGCTAAGACTAACGACCATGTTATCAAGGGATATCCTGGCACTAAGGCTATCACCAACGAAGAAGTTTTGGAACAAGACGTTACCGTTTTGATTCCTGCTGCTTTGGAATTACAAATCACCGGTAAGAATGCTGACAAGATTAAGGCTAC
>CAZTGQ010000099.1:5168-6415 GCA_964613345.1 uncultured Acidaminococcales bacterium
TAAGGCTACCATCGTTGTAGAGGCTGCTAATGGTCCTACCGACTCTGATGCAGACGTTATCTTGCAAAAGAGAGGCATTCTAGTTGTACCTGACGTTCTAGCTAATGGCGGCGGCGTAACCGTTTCCTACTTTGAATGGGTACAAAATCTGTACAGATACTTCTGGACTGAAGAAGAAGTTGTAGAAAAACAAGAGCAAATGATGGTAAAAGCTTTTGCTAATGTTTATGGCGCAGCTGAGAAGTATAATACCACTATGCGTGTTGGCGCATACATTGTAGCTTTGGAAGCTTTGGCTACTCCAATGAAATTGCGTGGTATGTACTAAGAATTACTATTGCTAAAATAAAATACCGACTCCTGGGGAGTCGGTATTTTTTTGTCTAAATTTAGTTCTCACAGATGCTAGCGGGGATGAGGGGCTTAGAGGGTATTTGAATTGTATATACATAAAAACAGAAGGTATAAGGGGAGAAAAGTATGCTATACGGATATATTAGAGTATCAAGTCAGCAGCAAAATCTGGCTAGGCAAAGGGATGCTTTGCTAAAATATGGCGTGGCTGCACGCAATATGTTTGCTGACAAAGAAAGTGGAAAAAATTTTGCCAGACATAATTATCGTAAACTCATAAGAAAGATACGGCAGGGAGATTGTATCGTAGTCACCTCCTTGGATCGCCTAGGTAGAAATTATGAGGAAATTCAGCAGCAATGGAGGATTATCACTTCCGAGAAAAAAGTGGATATTATAGTTTTGGATATGCCCCTTTTAAATACTACGGTCGCGCCTAATAGCCTTACCGGTAGATTTATAGCTGATATAGTATTACAAATACTTAGCTATGTGGCGGAAACAGAGCGTAATAGCATTAGAAGTAGGCAGGCGGAGGGCATTATAGCTGCCAAGGCCAGAGGTGTTCATTTTGGTAGGTTGCCCATGAATATACCACAGGGTTATGAAATGATTACAGATAGGGTGGCACGCAAAGAAATAAGCATTACAGAGGCTGCAAAATTTCTGCAGGTCAGTCGCTCTTGGCTTTATAAGCGACTTCATGGAGAAATAAGACAATAGCTTTCAGATTTTGTACAAGCTCCCTGGACAGGAATAAAGAAAAATGACTAAGGTTAGAATAGTTTAGTAATTGTTAAAAATAATTACTAAACTGGTTGCAAATGATAGAAATTTGTTGTATCATTGACTAAATTAAAGATACTTAAATAATGAGGAAATCGTCCACAAAG
>CAZTGQ010000100.1:0-6354 GCA_964613345.1 uncultured Acidaminococcales bacterium
CTTTGCAGCAAACTATTATAATGGTACAGGTAACTATAACCTTAGTAATGTAAATTATAGTACCCGCTTGGTAGTTTCGCATGGAGCAAATCTTACGTTAAGGGGTAATAATACCAGTAACATGAGTGATGGTGCCTTTACTTATAATGGATATCTCGGTACTAATACTTCTTCAGGTGTTGCTTCAGTATGGGATGGCCATGTAACGTTGGCAGAAGGATCCACCTTAAATGTTACAGGTAATCATACTGTGCCTCAGGCAATTCTTGTGGGCGCATGGACTGGGTTTGATTCATACAATTTAATTCAGGCTTCCAGAGGTAGCACCTTTGTTTCTAATGGTACACTAAATTTAACGGATAATTGCACGACCAATCCGCAAATCACTGGACTTTTTCTTCCTATGGTAATTGCTTCTCCGGATTCTTCTTTGATTTCTAATGGAGCACTTAATCTTACGGTGAATCATTCAGGTGGCATGGGGGCATGCCTAGTAGGCATACATGGCAATGTTACCTTGAATGGACCGACTAAAGTAAATATATATGCTGCAGAACCTCAGATTGGTGGCCTTCAGGTAGAGGAAGCTTCCCATTTTATAATGAATGCGCCTACCTTAGACATAGATATTTCTGCCTCGATAGATGCGCCTAATAGGGATGTTTATGGTTTTTTATCTGTTGATAATAATTCGTGGATGGATATTAAGGCCAATACCCAAACCACCTTAAATATTTCCGGCTCCCAGGCTAATAATTACGGCTTAGCAGCTGTGCTAGGCAGTAAGACTACCGTGGAGGATGGCGCTAATATGCAAATTAAGATTGCAGATGGCAAGGAGTCCGTAGGTGTACTGGCCATGTGGAATAATGCTCAGGTTCTTGCTAATGGTGACCTTGACCTAGAGGTTCATGGGGACACGGCCATGGGCGTACAGGTAGGCGATGGTTCTACAGCTGAATTTAATGGAAACCTAGCGGTAAAGAGCGATCAGTATGCTTTAGTGCTGAATGGTTCAGGGACTCAGGATGCAACTATCAACATCAATCAAGCTGGGGGTAAAGCTGTACAGCTCACTGGAGATATTCTAGCTGATAGAGCTAAGGCTGTAGCCAAGGTAAAGCTGGACGGAGCTGAAGACTATTTCATCGGGGCCTCCTACTTAAACGCAACTAATACAGGACAGAATTTAGGTACAGTTAATTTAGATCTTTCCCAAGGTAGTACGTGGAATCTTACTAAGGATAGCAGAACTACCGATTTGACCTTGAATAATTCCATTCTCAATATGACTTATAGTGGAAATAATAAATATGAGACCTTGCAAACAGATTCCTTCTTGGGTGATGGTGGTGAGCTTTTGCTTAGCACGGATTTAGCCTCCAGCTATGATAATAGTCTAGTGCAGGGTACAGGTGTGAATAGTGATAGAATTAAGATTATCAAGGATAGCGCCGGTACTCATGTAGTTAATATTCGTGACAGTAGCCTAGATACCAATATTAAAGCAGAGGGTTATTTGCTCTTGATTGAGGATTGCTACTGGCAGGATAGAGACTACTCTAACATGGCAACTTTTGTAGGTGGTGATATTAGTAAGGGTGGTATTTTCAGATATACGCCTGTTATTACCAACACTGACCCTGAGGCAGAAGATGGTTATGGCGGTGTCACTACAGATGTGAGACCTGATGGCTGTGGCGGACCGGGCGTGGGAAGTAATCCTTCCTGTACAAATCCTGATCATGTATGGACCAAGCAGAGCTGGTATCTGCAGGCTACTCGCAAGACTGATAAATTAGTACCCAGTGTTCAGGGGAACTTAGCCAGTGCGGCGGTAAGATACTTGGGCTACTATCGTGAGCTGGATAATCTGCTGCTGAGATTAGGTGAGCTGAGAGACAATCCTAATAGCGAGGGCGTATGGGTAAGAATGAAACGAGGACAGGAAAATATCGGCAGCCTAGGTCTTCGTGATAGTAGCTATTTCATGGCTCAATTAGGCTATGACCATAAGTATAAGGAAGATGCCAAGGGCAAGGGCTATTACGGCCTTGGCTTTAGCCATACCTCCAGCTCTCAGAATTACGAGGAAAATGCCACCGGAGATAGTAGTGTTAACAGCTTAAGCCTGTATAATACTTGGCTGGGCAATAAGGGGCATTATTATGATTTAGTGCTGAGGGCAGGACAAATAAAAAAGGATTTTGATTATGCAGAAACCTACCTGTGGGCAGCGGAGCATGGTGAAAGTAGTTCCTGGTTCTATAATATTAGCGGTGAATATGGTCGCAAAATTATAGATAGCCAAACAGGTTGGTATGTGGAGCCTCAAGGACAATTAACCCTAGGCCTTATCAATGCCTCCAATTACACTTCTTCTCAGGGTACTCGAGTCCATAATGATGGCGTGCATAGTGCGGTCCTACGTGTAGGCACCACTATTGGTAAGCAATGGGAAGACAAGGAGCAAAAAAATAAATCCAATTTCTACGGCAAGGTCTTTTTCAACCGAGAATTTGGAGGAGCTTTAGGTATGAACTTGCTGGATCGTTATGGTGATACCTTTGAGACCACAGAATATTACGGTGGTAATTGGTGGACGGCAGGTTTTGGTGGCACAGTACAGCTGGATAAAAAGACTGATATTTACTTAGATGCAGAAAAAAC
Source organism: uncultured Acidaminococcales bacterium (assembly GCA_964613345.1). Taxonomy (GTDB): domain Bacteria; phylum Bacillota; class Negativicutes; order Acidaminococcales; family Acidaminococcaceae; genus CAZTGQ01. Next base: position 2,671 of record CAZTGQ010000100.1, read on the forward strand.
CTTTGGTGGAAAGATAGCCACCAAATGGCAAATTAATGGCGGTGTGCGCTGGAGCTTTTAAATTGGAGCGCCTCTTTAGGAAGATTTCCTAGAGAGGCGCTTTTCTACTTATAATGCAGCGGGGAAGTTTTCTTTATTCTTTTAAATATGATATAATAATTAAATATATTATTTTAAGGAGACTGCTATGATTTTAACTCAAAGCTTGACTCACCGATTTGGTAAGCGAGTGCTTTTTGAAGATGTGAACGTGAAATTTACTGAGGGTAATTGCTATGGTCTTATTGGTGCTAATGGCGCCGGCAAATCTACCTTCTTGAAAATGGTGGCAGGGGAAAGAGAGGCTAGCTCTGGAAAAATTATTATTGACCAAGGGCAGCGTATTTCCATGCTAAAGCAGGATCAATTTGCCTATGATGATTGTCAGGTTTTAAAGACAGTAATTATGGGTAATAAAAGACTTTATGACATCATGGAAGCAAAGGATGCTCTTTATGCTAAGCCGGATTTTAATGATGAAGATGGTCTTAAGGTTTCTCAGCTAGAAAGTGATTTTGCTGAGCTCAATGGTTGGGAAGCTGAAACTGAGGCTGCTCAGCTTTTGGCTGGGTTGGGACTGGCACCTGAATTTCATGAGCAGATGATGGGAGAACTTAGTCCTAAGCAAAAGGTGAGAGTGCTTTTGGCTCAGGCTTTATTTGGCACCCCTGACATTTTGCTTTTGGATGAGCCTACCAATAATCTGGATTATGATTCTGTAGCTTGGTTGGAAAACTTCCTAGCTACCTTCCCTAATATTGTGTTGGTTGTCTCCCATGATCGTTATTTCCTCAATCAGGTTTGTACTCATATTGCGGATTTTGATTATGGTACGGTCAAAATTTATTCCGGTAACTATGACTTTTGGCAGGAGTCCAGCACCATGGCTATGCAAATGGCTAAGGATGCTAACAAAAAGAAGGAAGAAAAGATTAAAGAGCTTCAGGAATTTGTACAACGGTTTAGTGCTAATGCTTCTAAATCTAAGCAGGCTACTTCCAGAAAGAAGCTATTAGATAAAATAGAATTGGATGACATTAAGCCCTCCAGTAGACGTTATCCCTATATTAATTTTAAACCCAGCAGAGAAGCCGGAGACGATATTTTAAGTGTGAGCAATATTTGCAAAACTGTTAATGGTGTAGAGCAATTAAAGGACGTGTCCTTCACTCTGGCTAAAGAGGACAAGGTGGCCTTAATTGGGGGAAACGGTATTGCCCAAACAGCCCTTATGGATATTTTAAGTGGAGCTGTAGAGCCCGATGCCGGCACATATAAATGGGGTGTGACCACAACTCAAGGTTATTTCCCCAAGGATAATACCAGATATTTTCAGGAGGCTGTGAACTTAGTCGATTGGCTTAGACCCTATGCTAAAATTCAAGAGGAAAGCTATTTGCGTGGCTTTTTAGGTAGAATGTTATTTTCCGGTGAAGAAACACAGAAGATGGCTACTATCTTAAGTGGTGGAGAAAAGGTGCGCTGCATGTTCGCTAAGCTCATGCTTTTAGAGCCTAATGTCTTAATGTTTGACGACCCCACTAACCATTTGGATTTAGAGTCCATTACAGCCTTGAATAAGGGCTTAATTGCCTTCCCCGGTACTATTTTACTTCGCTCCAATGACCATGAGCTCTTATCTACGGTTTGTAACAGGGTTATTGAGATTACACCTAAGGGAATTATTGATAGGAAATATAGCTATGATGAATATCTGGTGCATCCGGAGATTAAGGCTCTTCGTGCAGAGATGGGCGCAATAATTGAGGAAAGTACTTATTTAGGCGAATAACATTTATTTATACCGACAGAGGGGGGATAGCTAAGAGTGGTTGAAGAAAAACTGTGGACTAAAAATTTTATAGGACTTTCTGCTATCAACGCTTTAGTTTATCTCATCTTTTACTTGCTGATGATCATAGTGGCTACCTATTCCATGGAGGTTTTACATACCAGTGCCAGTCAAGCAGGATTAGCTGCGGGAGTTTTTATGTTTGCAGCACTCTTAGGAAGACTATACACCGGTCGCTATATAGAAATAGTGGGGAAGAAAAAGCTGCTTTACTATGGTACCTTTTTCTATCTCCTGCTTTTACCCTTTTATTTTTTGGTTAATGATCCGCTGCTTTTTATTGGTATTAGATTCCTTCATGGATTGGGCATGGGCGTTTCGACTTCTGCCTTGGCCACGCTGTCCGTTTATTTAATACCGCCTAGTAGGCGCGGAGAGGGATTAGGCTACTATGCTCTCAGCAGCACTTTAGCTATGGCCATCGGCCCCATGTTCGGTATGTATATTTACTCTCATTGGGGTTTTGCCGTGAATGTGTATTTTTGCTTAGCATTAGCAGTAGTTATTGCTGTAGCCCTACTTTTTATGCATATTCCTGATTTTACTGCAGACGTTGCAGCCTTAGAAAAAATGGGCACGGGTTTAAGTAGCTTCTTTGCAAAATCTGCTTTACCCATTTCGGCCATTAGTAGTATTATTTTCTTTTGTTATTCAGGTCTAACAGGTTTTTTAGCTTCATATGTGAAGGTCATCGATTTGGTGGAACCGGGAAATGTTTTCTTTTTAGCCTACTCCATAATTTTATTTATTTCCAGACCTCCTATGGGCAGAGCTTATGACCGATTGGGATCCAAAATTATTTATTTAGCTTTTATAGTGTTTATTTTAGGCATGGTTTTATTGAGTCAAGCGGGTACTGCCTTTCAGCTTTTATCTGCGGCAGTATGCTTGGGCTTTGGCTTTGGCAATTTTACTACCTTGGGTAGAGCCGTATCCTTGGAGGGACTTCCCCCTCATCAATACGGACTTGCCAGTGCTACCTTTTTGGCTGTATCAGAAATAGGTACTGGCTTTGGTCCTTTTCTTTTGGGCCTCATGCTGCCAAGCTTAGGCTATAGGACTATGTATTTAAGCCTTAGCTTCTTTGCTTTTGTAGCTATGCTGCTTTTTAAAAGATGCTATGGTAAGGGAAAAAGATAATTTGTAAGAGAATTGTTTATAGGGGAGGTATAATTATGTCCTTAGCAAAAGCAAAAACCTATTTAAGTCAATTTGGTTTAGAAAATAAAATTTTAGAATTTTCCACCTCCAGTGCTACTGTGGAGCTAGCGGCAGTAGCTGTAGGCTGCCAGCCGGCTAGAATATGTAAGACTCTTTCCTTTAAAGTAGGCGATACACCAATTCTAATTTTGGCTGCCGGTGATGTGAAAATTGATAATCACCGGTTTAAAGAGCACTTTGGTGTGAAGGCCAAAATGCTTCCTGCTGAGGAGGTGGAGCCTCTTATAGGACATGCTATTGGCGGCGTTTGTCCCTTTGGCATTAATGCAGGCGTAGAGGTTTATTTAGATAAATCTCTGCAACGGTTTACCACGGTTTTTCCTGCCTGTGGCAGTGATAATAGTGCTATTGAAATGACTATGGAAGAGTTGGAGAGGTACTCTGGATATAGGGAGTGGGTTGATATTAGCAAGTGTTAGTACCCTAATTTTCTAGCAAATCGCTTATATTACTCCATCTGCGTTGTCAGGAAACAATTTTAATCAGTCACCAAGATTTTTCTTATTAATACATAACAAAAAAAGGACAATCCTTATGGATTGTCCTTTAGTTTTTGATTGGTAGCGCCAACG
>CAZTGQ010000101.1:0-2582 GCA_964613345.1 uncultured Acidaminococcales bacterium
GCCAATAAAATAGGGGTTTACCCATGGCGATGAGCTGCTGCGCCACATAGTTTTCTACTATAGCTCCCATAAAAATATTTTCTCCCGTACCAAGAACCGTTGACTGACTAAGACCGGACTGGGCCGCCAGCAGTCCTATATCACCGCCATAAATTTTAAAACTACTAATTTCCCTGTAAGCATTTAATGGTTCACGCATATCCAATACCTTCGTACACCTTAAGATGAGCCCCGCCTGCTCCAGCCAGTCAAGGGAACTACCAAAAATCGTGGCAGTACCACCGCGTTGCACCAATTTATACTGAAATTTTTTATTATCCTTAGCTAATTGCACTGGCAGAGAATTATAACAAGCCTTAATTTTAATTTCTTCTCCACTTGAGGTATATTTGCTCATATCCGCAATATAATTCCGCACAATTTCTGTTTGTACCTCTCTAGCAGCTAAAAAACTACCCTCCTCCAAGTAAGCTATCACAGCTTTAGGCATGCCTCCCACCATAAGATAATGCTTAAAAAGCTCCATGCCTCTTTGGTGGAGAGCTATAGGCATCGCACACATTTGAGCAAAGGAGCCTAATATTTCTCTATGCAGACCATCGGCTCCACAAGCCCACAAAAATTCCTCAAAATCTAAGGGGTAAAGCACATAGGAATTAATCTTCCCTACCGGGAAAGAATATTTACTGCGATTAAGGGCCACTCCCAAAAGACTGCCCGCTGCAGCAATGTGATAAGTGGGAGCCTGCTCCGAAAAATATTTCAATGCAAGCAAGGCTCTTTCCTCAGCCTGAATCTCATCAAAAATTACTAAGGTTTCCCCCGGTATAATTCTTTGCTGAGCTAAAGCCTCCAAATAGGACAGCAGCTGCGTAATATCAATATTATCTTCAAAAAGCTTAGCCACCTCTAAATTAAGCTCTAAATTAAAATATACATAATTCCTGTACTCTTTTTTAGCAAATTCCGTAAGCAAATAGGTCTTGCCCACCTGCCTAGCTCCATAGAGCAAAAGTGGCTGCCTTTGAGGCGAATTTTTCCAGCTTACTAATGCTTCATATATTTTTCTTTGCATTTCTTCACCCCTTTTCTTTCCGCTTATTCTCCTTTATTTTCCCTTATTTTGACTTTTATGTCAAGAAAAGTCAAATTTTTTTGATTTATTTTGATATAAAAGTCATTTTGCAGGTAGAAGCTGTTTAGCATAAAAAGCTTTAACTCAAAACTCAGCTAAGGTAATGTGCCCACAAAAAATCTCCGCCACATAGCGGTAGAAGCGATTCTCTTCTCTTATCTACACAAGCTCTTGCTCACATTAACAATAAAATCCTGCACATTGGTCACTATCGTATTAACGGACAAGCTGCCTCTATCCCTAAGCTTATTCACCGCAAATTCTGAAATATCCACGGAATAAAAATACGTTGGGCGAACCACCCCATTCACCACTCTATAAGAGGGGAACATATTACCGGTAGCAATAGTATGCAGCATGGAAGCCATACAAATAACCGTAGTTGCATCTCTGAGTACATTGCGCATAGCATCCTGCCCCACATAAACATTACCCTCAACCTCCGGCAAGGGTCCATCGTCACGAATAGAGCCCACCAAAACTAGCGGCACCTTACCCTCGTCACAAGCCACTATGATTCCATCACCCAGTTTTTCTTTTTTTATAAAATTGTGAATGGAGCCATCGCGCCGCACCTTATTAATGGTATCCAAGTGGTTATAATGTCCTAAAGGTGCTAACTTCTGAGTATACACATCCTGACCCAGAGCTGTGCGCAAATAAGAAGCCTCTAAATCGTGGGTAGCCAAAGCATTGCCTGCCATTAAAGCATCCACATAGCCATAGCGAATAAGCTTGGCAAAAGCACTGCGTGAATTAGCATCGAAAGCACAGGCCGGCCCTAACACCCAGACAATTTTCCCATGTTCTTTTTCATGCTTTAAAAGAGCATAAATAGAATCATAGTCCTTAGAATAGGAGGTCTCTCTGGAACGCCCTTGACGAAAAGCAAACGCATCTGCTTTATTAGCCTTTTGAACAAAGCCATCTACGTAGACGTAGATTCCTTCCTGCCCATTTTCACTACGACCTACCACAATCAAATCACCCTTGGCAATGTGGCGAAATTCCACTACCTGAATCCTTCCGTCCTTGTATCTTGCAACACAATCCATACGACTTTCTTCTGCTAGGAGCCATTTCCCCTCTATTTTAAAATACTCCGGAAAAATAGAGAGAGCATGGTAATTCTCAGGTGCTACACCGTTCTTCGGCGCTTTCACCAGCTTAGCACTGGGTGCGCTAATAAACGGCTCTGTAGCCAAATTCGGCTCCACATATACAGGCATTGTCCACGGCATCTCAACTTCCCCCTCACTATACAATCAAATATTACTTGCCTATTATAGCATAAAACTCCCTTTCTAGGAGAAGAGAACTAGGCACCAAGTTTTTTCTTCACCTGCGCTCTGGTCAGCTCTATGAATTTTCTCATCGCCATAGTTAATAAGCTATTGTTTTTATAGTATAAATAAGCATCTCTGGTCGCATACGGACTTACAAGAGC
>CAZTGQ010000101.1:2592-6351 GCA_964613345.1 uncultured Acidaminococcales bacterium
TTCCCCTTTATTCCCGCCATTCTAGTATCGCTAAAAATCGTAGCCCCCAAACCATATTGCGCAAAGTTATAAGCAATAGCAGTTTGTTCTACTTCCAGAACAATATTCGGTACAACCTTTTGTTCCTCAAAAAGCATATCCGTGCAAAACCGAAGATAATTATCTTGATAGAGCACAATAAAGGGCACTTCTTTAAATTGTGCAATGGATACCCCTTTTTCTTGTAGTAAATGACTTACCCCCTGTTTCATATCCCCTTTATTGAGCTGTTTATCTTTTAATTTCTTATTAATTGGAAATTCTTTGGGAACAGCGACAATTAAATGTTCATGATAAAGTAATTCCTGTTGGTATTCCTTTCCGTTTAAAGGTCTATTCGTAATAATAAAATCAGCTTGCCCTTCGTCCAGAAGTTGTTTTGATTGCAGCGTACTTGTTTCAAAAAGATGTAGCTCTATATTGGGATAAGCTTGCTTAAAAGCACAGATCATTTCCGGCACAAAATACGGGATACTTAGACCACTTCCCCCGATAGACAATGAGCCTCTTTGAAAACCATTTACCTCCTGCACAACATTTTCCAAATGGTTCTCAATTTCATAAATCTTTTTTATGCTCTGTATATACTCCACCCCAAAAGAAGTCAAAGAAACCGGCTTAACCCGTCTATCAAAAATAGGTAAGCCTATTTTTTGTTCTATTTTAATAACGGTAGCACTTAGCGCCGGCTGAGAAATATGTAGTTTTTCTGCTGCTTTACTGAAGCTTTTTTCCTTATAAACCGCGTACACATACTCCATCCCTTTAATCATTATGTCACCCCACATACATTTTATATTATATTAATATATATATATTAATATTTGACTATATGTCAATCATATCTTTTAATTAAATTAGGAACATAATTATACGAGGGAGGTATAAAGATGAAAATAATAGATTTACGTAGCGACACCCTCACCTTACCAAGCAAGGACATGCTAGCAACAATCATGACAGCCAAGCTTGGTGATGATGGCAGACTATCAGCCATTGGCCGGGGAGAAGACGAGGCTATTAATGAGCTTGAAGACTTTGCCGCCCAAATAGTCGGTAAAGAAGCAGGCCTATTTTGTGTTTCCGGCACCATGGGGAATCAAGCCGCTTTATTTTCCTACTGCAATCCAGGAGATAAAATTTTAGTAGACAAAATTCAACATCTTTACGGCAGTGAAAAAACAGCTTTTGATAAGAGATTCGGTCAAATGGAAGCACTTTTCTATAACTTTGATGATTCCTCCATGCCTGACCTTGATGACCTAGAGTCAAAGTTAAAAACGAATAGAATAAAGCTGCTGTGCATAGAAAATTCCCATAATTTTACCGGAGGAAGCTGTTCTGATCTTCCCCGTCTAGAGGAGATACGTAAGTTATCAACTAAATATCAGGTTCCCATACACATGGACGGCGCTAGATTATTTAATGCTGCTGCATACCTAAAAACAACAGCTAAAGAAATGTGTCAATACGTCGACTCGGTAATGTTTTGCGTATCTAAAGGATTGGGTGCTCCCATAGGTTCTTTGCTATGCGGTTCTCACGATTTTATCAAGAAAGCCAAGGAAAATCGCAAACTATTAGGAGGGGCTTGGCGTCAAGGAGGTATTGCTGCAGCTCCTGCTCTTTATGCCCTAAAGCACAATATTCCTAGATTGGCTGAAGATAATGACAATGCCGCATATTGCGCAGAAGCACTTCAGGATCTTCCTAAAATTAAAATCCAAAACCCGGTACAAACGAATATTGTCATGCTGGATTTACAAAATTCCGGCATCACACCTGAAGAATTCTGCAACAAAGCAAAGACTGCCGGACTTTTAATACGACCTATTTTAAAAACCTCTGTGCGCCTGGTATTTTACCAAGGCATCTCTAAGACAGATGCTCTTGAGGCTGCCCACATTATTAAAGACTTAGCTACAAAACTATAATTTGATAAACAAGGGGGAAAAAAAGATGTCTATTGGTGGAAGGAAGATTTCTTTAGCAACACAAATCTTTGTCGCTATGCTTTTAGGGGCTATTGCCGGCCTTGCTATTGGCAAGCCTATGACCCAGCTTGGTTTCATTGGAGATGTTTGGTTAAACTGCATTAAAATGATCGTTGTGCCCATGGTAATTTGTACTGTCATAACCGGGATAATTTCACAAGACAGTTTAGGTGCATTAAAAAGGGTTAGTGTCCGCATCATTGCTTATTACATTATAACAACAATTCTAGCTTGTATTGTAGGATTAATTATTGCTACACTTTTACAACCAGGAACCTTTGCTAACTTCACAGGCATGGCTTCACAAAAAATTACTGGGTCTGCCAATATTACCGTAGCTAGTTTTTGTAAAGGTCTATTTTCCACAAATATGGTCAAAACCTTTGCCAGCGGTAACATTGTGCAAACTCTCATTATTTCCATACTATTGGGAATATCTATTTTAAAGATGAAAAATGAAGAACACAAAGAAACCATGAAAAAATTCTTCAACTCTGCTAATTCCATGATTTTTTCTCTTATTGGTATGATTATGGCAGTTTCACCTTTAGGCGTATTTTTCCTCATGGGTAATTCTTTCGGCAAGTATGGAATGGCTATTTTTACCAGCATGGCAGTTCTAGTAGGTACTTACTATGTAGCTTGTTTAGCACAAATCATTGTTGTTTATGGTGGTTTTTTACTGATTTTTGCTAAAGTTAATCCTTTTAAATTTATAAAAAATAGTGCTGAATTATGGGTATATACACTCTCCACCTGTAGCTCTATAGCTTCCATTCCTGTAAATATGAAGGTTGCTAAAGAAAAATACAATGTCCCTGAAAACATTTCCAGTTTTACTATTCCTCTTGGTTCACAGATGAATACTGATGGCTCAGTATTGCTGTATGCTTGTGTTATTATGTTTATCAGTCAAATGATTGGACAACAAATGTCTTTACCTCAGCTTATAAACGTTATCTTTATTTCCACGATTATGTCCATGGGCGGAGGTGGCATTCCCGGTAGCGGTGTCGTAAAACTGATGGTCGTAGTTCAGGCAGTAGGTTTACCCATAGAAATTGTAGGCGTAATAGCAGCCTTTTATCGCTTGTTCGACATGGGTACTACTACCAATAACTGCTTAGGAGATTTGGTCGGTACCATAATTGTCTCCAAGGCTGAAGAAAAATACAGCTAATACTTCTTGCATAAACCAACAACAAAAAGCTAACCAGCTCCTTACGGAATTGGTTAGCTTTTTTATTATGATGCAACAAAGATGAGTGGTTCTTCTTCTCATTGTCGAAATTTTGCTGCATATCTCTATGCTAATTTAGCATAGAATTTTACAGCAGAAATGGATATAATGAGAATATAAATTAGAAGAGGAGGTCCTAATTATGCCGAATATTAAGCCTATATCAGATTTGCGTAATTATTCTGAAGTACTACGTGACGTCGGAAGCGATTCCCCTGTATTTCTCACCAAAAACGGCCGTGGGCGCTACGCCATTGTGGACATTAAGGATTACGAAAAAGCTACAGCTACTATAAAACTAATGAGTGATTTAGCTCAAGGAGAAAAAGCAGGAAAGGAAAATGGCTGGCTCTCACAGGAAGAAGTCAAGGCGCATTTTAAGGCTAAAATAGCATGAAAAATAGGCAACATTTAACATTACAAAAGCTAACCAATCGAGTAGGAGGTCATCCATTAGTTGGGTGACCGACCTCTCACACCACCGTG
>CAZTGQ010000102.1:0-6186 GCA_964613345.1 uncultured Acidaminococcales bacterium
ATGTAGGAGCATTTATTGCAGGGATACTGGGAGGCGTTTTCTCATCGCCCTGTTCAACGCCTGTTCTGATTGCACTGCTTGCTATCGTGGCAGGTAAAGGCAATATTATTTGGGGAATTCTTTTATTATTGATTTATTCTGTTGGACATGGCATTCTTGCAATAGTTGCCGGTACATCAGTAGGATTAGTGCAAAAGTTAACAACTAACAAAAAATATGGGAAGCTAAGCATTGTTCTTAAAGTAATCATGGGAACCATCATATTACTAATTGGTTTCTATATGTTCTATTTAGGATTTTAATTAAATTTGTTTTGAAGGTAGCCTTTTTTGAAATTAAATATTTAAAAAATTAACGCCATTTTGCAATAAATGGCGTTATAACAGCATAGTATATGGGTACAAGTGCATATACGAATACAAGGAGGAGAAAATATGATTGATATATTTAAAGCGTTGGCGGAAGAAACAAGATTGCGTATCTTTGCTCAAATTATCAAAGGCGATATATGCGTTTGCGAAATAGAAGAATGCTTGGAGCTTACTCAGTCTAATGCGTCAAGACACTTAACTGCTTTGAAAAGAGCAGGAATTCTTGACAGCTATAAAACTGCTCAGTGGGTATACTACAAAATAAGCGAAACTTTTATGGCAGAAAATAAAGAGTTATATAATCATCTTGTTCAAAAGACGAAAGAACTTAAAACTTATGGAGCAGACAGTGAAAAATACAATAAATGCAAATCAACTGATATGTGTTCTTGTAAAAAAGATTGAAAGGGGGATTTACAATGAATGAGAAAAAAGCAGAAGGTATTGGATTCTTTCAAAAATATTTAACGCTATGGGTGGCCATTTGTATGGCACTTGGCATACTGATAGGAAAATTTTTACCACAAATACCTGCCTTTTTCGGTAAATTTGAATATGCCAATGTTTCAATTCCTATTGCAATACTAATATGGGTTATGATTTATCCTATGATGATGAAGGTCGACTTTCAGAGTGTTAAAAATGTTAGTAAAAATCCTAAAGGGTTATTTGTTACATGGATTGTTAACTGGCTAATTAAGCCATTTACAATGTATGGTATCGCAAGTTTATTTTTCTTTGTTATATTCAAAGGCTTTATTACACCGGACTTAGCAAAAGAATATCTTGCAGGTGCTGTACTTTTAGGAGCTGCTCCTTGTACTGCAATGGTTTTTGTATGGAGTCACTTAACAAAAGGAAATCCAGCATATACCGTTGTTCAGGTTGCAACAAATGATTTAATTATTCTGGTGGCATTTATTCCGATTGTAAAATTCCTACTTGGGGTATCCAATGTTATCGTTCCTTGGAATACTTTGATTTTATCGGTTGTACTTTTTGTGGTCCTTCCCCTTTCAGGAGGAATTATAACCCGTATTGTTGTAACCAAAGCAAAAAGTAAAGAACATTTTGAAAAAAATTTTGTAAAGAAATTTGATGGCATTACAACAATTGGACTGCTATTAATTTTGATACTGTTATTTTCATTTCAAGGCAATGTTATCATTGAAAATCCTTTGCATATCTTGCTGATTGCGATACCGTTAATTATACAGACTTTTCTTATTTTTTTTATTGCCTACTTTGCAAGTAAAATATTAAAATTATCACATGATGTTGCAGCTCCTGCAGGCATGATTGGAGCATCTAATTTTTTTGAATTGTCCGTAGCTGTTGCAATCGCTCTTTTCGGAACAACATCACCAGCCGCTCTGGCAACCGTAGTAGGGGTGCTTGTTGAAGTTCCTGTAATGCTGACACTTGTAAAGATAGCAAACAAAACAAAAAAATGGTTTCCATAATCATCAAATAATTAAAAAGGTAGCATTTATATGCGTACACAATTCTTGCCGAAGTCAAATTGTAGAGAAACTTGGAAAATACCTTACAGGAGATAAATTTGATTAAAAAAATGAAGAAAAGCTAGTAGAAAGAAATACTTTCTGCTAGCTTCTTTATGTTTTCTTGCTTATTTGGCTGAAAAAGAGTAAAATTTTTCTATAATCTGCCGAGGAGAACCTATGGAAAATTTTTGGATTGCTTTTAATGCTGTGGTACCGGTTTTTTGTTTCATTTTTATTGGTTTATTGGTACGTAAATTTAAAATACTAACTTATGAAGATGCTACTAAGCTTAATGGTTTTGTTTTTAATGTTTTTCTTTCTACTTCTATTTTTTATGGCCTTTATACAGCTCAGCTAGGTGATGCTCTGCGTCCTAAATTACTACTGTTTGCAATTGTAGCTATAATAATCGTTTGCTCACTTTGTACCGCAATTATATGCTTCTTTGTAAAAGATAATAAAACTAGAGGGGCAATGATTCAAGCAATTTATCGTAGTAATTTCATTATTATGGGGATACCCTTAATGGCTAATATTTTTGGTAGCGAAAAAATAGCTATGGCTAATGTAGCTGTTTCTGTAGTTGTACCTATGTATAATGTTATTGCTGTTATTATTTTAGAAACCTTTAGAGGACAGGGATTTTCTTGGAGCAAAATTTTTAAGGGCATTTATCATAATTATCTCTTAAGGGGAGCAGTTTTAGGCTTGGTGCTTCATCTTTTAAATGTGGAGCTTCCCAAGCCAGTTCTTGGTTCTTTGAAGGATATTGCTAAGGCAGCTTCACCTCTGGCCCTAATTGTTCTAGGTGCTTCCTTTAGGGCTATTACCGGTAGTGCCGGTTATAAGAAATTATTGGTCTGCCTTCTGGGAAAGCTTGTCTTTGTTCCGGTGCTTGTTCTTTCTGCAGCTTGGTTTTTGGGCTTTCGCGGTATGGAATTAGTTATTCTTATTGCTATTTTTGGCACGCCCACAGCTGTGTCCTCCTATGCCATGGCACAGCAACTAAATAGCGATGCAGATTTGACCGGCAATTGTGTAGTATTTAGTACAGGACTGGCCTGTATAACAATGTTTTTATGGATTTATTTTTTCAAGTCCATTGGTGGTTTTTAAAAGTACATTAACCAAATATTCTTCCTTAAAATATAAAACAGGTGGTTTTTAGCGTGTCAGAGCTAAAGACCACCTGTAATTATATTATAAGCTTAAAAGAAAAGACATGAGTAGTGGTACTGCTAGAGAGAGAACCAGCCCGTTAATAAAACCTATAACGGCTATTTTACTATTGGTATATTTAAGCACCACCGGTAAGGTGGAATCCATGGTACTGGCTCCTCCTATAGAAACACAGGGTAAATCAGTAAAGCGAGCAGCTAAGGGAATAAGGATAAAGGAAAGAATTTCTCTCAGTACATTGGTGAGAAAGGCCATGGTGCCAACCTCTGTACTATACATTGCACTAATAATAACGGAGGAAAAGCTATACCAGCCTAAGCCGCCGGCTACTAGGAGAGAGTCCTTTATTGAGATTCCTAAAATATGGCCGAAAATCACACCACCTAGTAAGCTGCCTGTAATAACGGCTAGGGGCACTGCTAGGATAAGGGAGATGATTTTAGGCTTGAGCATTTTTTTAACTAAATTTTTATTACTGCCAATACCCATGCCGCCAACGAAAACCATAACATTAAGAGCTTGCAGTAAAATAGTGTCCAACAAGGGCTTATTGTCGGCGGAGAGCACGTTGTAGCCAAAAACAGCTCCGGTAGAGAGGGCGAAAATAATCAGCAAAATCATATGTCTTGGTCCTCCTGGAGTAGTTTTTCCATGGTGTGCTTAAAAAACCTTTTGACTAGGACCACAGCTAAAAAACTACAGGATAGAACGGCTATAGTTAAAAATACGGAACGGTGCCAAATAGTGGAAAATTGGGAAAGTAGGGAAGCATCGCAGGTAATTTTAGCAGCTAAGCAAAAAAGCATGAGAGCCAAAGCAATTTTGGCAAGTAGATCTAACTGCTGCTGTCTGTGATAGTTAAGTAGGTCTAGGCATCCTACGATAATGCCTGCCACCATGGCCAAAATAATGGTTGTCATAGTTAATCCACCTCCGTTTACATTATGTCTTAATGCTATACTATTTACGGATACTAGTCAATTTAAGAAAACTGACATAATGTGATAAAAACTTATATTATATTTTGAGAGGATATGCTACAATAATGCCATAAGGAGGTTTGTATAAATGAAAAAAATAATCAGTTTAATTTTTATGCTAGTTATGCTTGTAGCACTGCCGGTTCATGCAGAAAAAATCAAGTTCAAAGACAGCAGCTATGACTTCACTCATTATAGTACCATTCAATTGATGGGAATTTCTTCCGTGGAAATTGATAAAACAGAATTTGTCATAGACGAGTCTGCAGAGGGTAAGGTTCGTCTCACTCTTCTATCTGCCTTTGATAAGAAGAAAAAGAAAATGATTGAATTGGATAGTGAGACTGCTGTAGGCCCTAAATTAGGGGTGAATGTCAAGGTTTATGTCTTTGACTATGATAAGATTTGGCATGAGGCTTGGACGGAAACAGTACACAGAAATAGAACTATTTATGTGGATGAGTATGATCGTCATGGTAAGAAGCGTACTAATGCTATTAGTATTCCAGTGACAGAGCAGGTGCAGCATCCAGCGGGCTATTATTATACGGCTAGAGCAGATGTAGAATTTAATGTCCATGATTTGAGAACTAATAAATTAGTTTACTCTGTCAGAGACACTCGCTCTAGAGGCGGTGAAACCGATACCAGCGGTATGTTAAAGCGTATTTGCGGTGATTTTGTAGGAGATATTACAGATTAATAGGGAAGAAGCTACATCTCTTTTACCGGAGATGTAGCTTCTTTTAGGTTAATAATTGAATATTTGAGGGGAAATGTGTACAATAAAGGTATTAGCTCTGGCAACGTAGATTAGTTAAACTAAAACTGGAGGGTATAATATGCAAGAAGTCTTAGAAAAATTAGTAGCCAAAAATCAACCACTTTCTGCCCAAGGTATTGTAGCAAGCTATATTCCCGAATTAGATAAAGCTGACAAAGGAGCTTTAGGTGTCTTCGTTTTGGATAAGGAAGGGCGGCAGTTCTGTGCCGGTGATTACGATCATAAATTTACCATCCAAAGTATATCTAAAATTATTACTTTGATGCTGGCAATCCTAGACAATGGAGAGGAATATGTTTTTTCCAAGGTCGGAATGGAGCCTACAGGGGATCCCTTTAATTCTATTGCTAAGCTGGAAACCTCTGACACTAAGCGTCCCTATAATCCTTTGATTAATGCAGGGGCCATTGCTGTTTCTTCTTTTTTGCAGGGTAAGGATGAAAGAGAGAAGTTCAAAAGACTTTTGGACTTTACCAGAACCATTATGGAGGATCCTACCATTGATTTAAATTACAAAATTTATTGCGGAGAGTCAGAAACAGGCAATAGGAATAGAGCTATGGGGTATTTCTTAAAAAGTGAGGGCGTTATTGTAGGTAATGTTGAAGAGGCCTTGGATGTTTATTTTAAGCAATGCTCCATGGAGGTTACCACTAAAAATTTAGCAACCTTAGGTATGTTCTTGGCTAATAATGGTAAGCTCTCTACAGGTGAGAAAATAGTAAGCTCCAGAATTGCTAAGATTATTAAAACCTTGATGGTAACCTGTGGTATGTATGATGCCTCCGGTGAATTTGCTATTAAGGTTGGTCTGCCTTCTAAAAGCGGCGTAGGCGGAGGAATTGTTTCCGTTGTGCCTAGAAAAATGGGCATTGGTGTCTATGGCCCTTCCTTAGATAAAAAGGGTAATTCCCTGGCAGGAGGAAGTCTTTTGGAGGATTTAGCCAGAGAACTCAAGCTGAGTATTTTTTAACTATAAAATGGTTTAGGGGTATGTTATAATTACCCTATTGTGATAAAGGAGAATTGCCTAGCATGAAAAAATTATTAGTGGCTCTTTGTATGGCTCTGGCAGTCTTTACTGTTGTGGGATGTGGCAAGGATGATAGGCCCGTATTAAATATTTATAGTTGGTCTGATTATTATGATCCGGCTATTCTGGAACGGTTTGAAAAAGAAAATAATTGCAAGATTACCTATGATGTTTTTTCTAGCAATGAAGAGCTATTGGCTAAGATGCAAGCAGGGGGAGCGCAATACGATATTATCCAACCCTCTGATTACATGGTTACTACTATGCTGGAGCTGAAAATGTTAGAAAAGTTGGACTTATAAAAGTATCAGCAAAAAATATTTTATCTGATTCA
>CAZTGQ010000103.1:0-6160 GCA_964613345.1 uncultured Acidaminococcales bacterium
ATTGGTACGGGCCTTGCAGTAAAGGGCCAAGTGGATAATGCTGTAGTACGGGGGATTGAGTTTAAGTCGGCAGATTTTGATATTCATGCAGTTAAAGGCTTTTGGAAGATTAATAGCCTTAGGATGGAGGAAAAGGGTGGCGGCTTATTCTTGGCTCAAGGTGAAATTCACACAGCTAAGGAGGTTCGTACTGTTGACCTAGAAATAGGCACCAGTGGTGCTAATGCCAAGCTTTTAACGGTGGCGATGGATCATCCGGTGGAATTAGAAGGCAAACTGGATGTGGCTCTGCAGCTCAAAGGTAATCTAGATAATCCAGAGGGGAACCTTTCTTTGCAGGTTTCTCCTGGCAGCATTTCTGGAGTAGGCTTTGACAATCTTTATGGCATGGTTACCCTGCGTAACGACATGCTGAAATTAGAGCAGGTTTTGGTGCAAAAGGGTGAATATAAAATCAGCGCCTACGGCACCTTCCCCCAAGATCTTTTAAGACGGGAAGAGGATAGGCGGCATCCGGATGCTAGGATGGATTTGAGCCTTAAGCTGGACAATGCTAATCTAGCTATTTTGCCCTCCTTTAGTCCTGTGGTAGAAAGCGCTGATGGTAATTTAGCAGGGGGCTTAAGGGTTACAGGCACCTTAGAAAATTATTTTGTAGATGGAGATGTGAAGCTAGAATCCGGTACGGTGAAATTTAAAAAGGTGAAAACCACGCTGGACAATATCAAGCTGGCAGTAAATTTTGCCGGTAAGCAAGTGAATCTTAGAGAGCTAACGGCTACTACCGGTAAAAGAGGTACGGTAGAGGCCCATGGCAATTTTGCTCTAAGCCAGGCGCAGGGAGCGCCTTATCTCCTGGATTTTGCCGCTAAGGACGTGCATATGGAGTCTCCTGTCTTTACCGGTGTAATTAATGCTCAGGGTGAAGTAGTACAAAAGAAAAATCGCCCCCATATTACAGCCCATGTGAAGCTGGACGATGTACTGGTAAATATGGCTTCCGTTCCTGATTTAGGAGAGGGACAGTCCAATTTAGGTCTTAATGTGACCTTAGAGCTAGGCCCTAAAATTCATTTTCATAATAGCTTTTTGTATAATCTTTGGGTAGCCGGCGGCCTTCATGTGCAGGGCAGCACTCGCCATCCTAAGCTTGATGGTAGTATTTATGCTACACGGGGTACAATTAGCTATTTGAATACGCCCTTTAATATTGATCATGCTGAGCTTACCTGGCCTCAGAGAACCTTTATTCCTCATATTAATTTCCAGGCAGATACAAGATTTAGGAATTATAATATTGCGGTAAAGGCTAACGGTCCCTTGGATATGGAAATCTTAAATATTTCTCTCACCAGCGAACCGGCTAGGAGCAAAAATGAGCTTGTTAGGATGTTGACCTTGAAAACGGAAAATACCGGGGACAATGATATGCAGGGACTCTTAGATGCCGGTCTACAAATGGCCTTCCTCTCCGATGTAGAGGATTACATTAAGAGGGCCCTTACCTTGGACGATTTCAGGGTTTATAGTGGTAATACTAGATCTAGCTTGGGCTTTGACTTAGATAGCTTAAAAGCTAATAGTGCTACCGGTGACGAAAAGAAGCAATATAACCTTTTAATTAGCAAAAATATTTCTAAGCATATTATGGTGGGCTACACTACCAGCTTTGACCAAGAGTATCATAGTGTTTTTGCTGAGTATAATATCAGTCGTCATTTAAGTCTTAATTTCTCACAAAACGAGAAAACAGAAAATTGGTTTGGTATTCAATATCAGCTAGCTTTCTAGAAAAAAAGGAGGAAACTGGGGAAAAAAGGGGAAAAACACGAAAATTTTACATTTATATTAGTAATTAACTGGAAAATACCTGTGGGAAAGGGTATAATAAAATGCGTAAAATTTCGTGACAAGAATTATGTGTGCAAAATAAAAAGCAAGAAAATTTAGGGGGTCTACTATGAAAACCAAAAAAATGAGCCAGGTTTTGACTGTGGCTATTTTGTCGTCCATGGTTCTGGCTACACCTGTATATGCAGAGGTATCTCGAAGTCAGGAAATTGCTGTAAAAAAGAAGCCTGTGGAGACAAGCATTAATAAGGATATTTCCGGCAAGGTGCTTGCTACAGGTGGTGCAGAGCAGGCGTCGACTGTAAAGCCTGAGCCGACCAATACCAATCCTTATAGAAGTGTGCGCCGTAACGGTGTTACCTATATTCAAAAGGTTAGCCCTGAAACCCTGGCTAAGGAACAAGCCGAGGCGGTGGCTTATGCAGAGAAATTGCAAAAGCTAAGAGAGGCAGAGGCTGAGAAAAATAGAAAGCGCCCAGGCAGAAGTGTGCTCAGTCAATCTGTGATGCCTGAAGGTGAGCTAAACCAGGCTGAAAATAAAATGACTGACCTAGCTGCCAAGGCCGCCCCCTACGTGGGTAGTGTGGTAACCAAGGCTGATTTAGTAGGCAAGATGACTAAGGACAAGGAGAAAATTAAGGAAGTCCTTAAAATGCGTGCTGGTTCTAAATTCACTACAGAGGGCTTGGAGGATGACCTAAAGGCGCTGTATGAAACAGGTTGGTTCTATGAAATCACCCCCACCTTTACTAGAGTACCGGAAGGGACTCAGGTTAACTATCAGGTAGCGGAAAATCCTGTCTTTAAGCAGCTAGATGTGGAGGGTAATACCAAAATTTCTACCGCTGATATCAAAAAGATGTTGAATCTATCAGAAAATGAAATTCTTAACAGCAAAGCTGTGAACGAGGGAGCTCGTAAGGTAGAAAGCGAATATAGTCAGCAGGGTTATATTTTAGCTAAGGTTTCTGATGTGAGGATGTTGCCGGATGGTCATTTGGCTATGCAAATCAGTGAAGGCATAGTGGAGGACTTTAAGGTTAAGGGCAATACCAAAACCAAGGATAGAGTTATTATCAGAGAAATGAAGCTGAAGAAGGGCGAACCCTTTAATGCTAAGGCAGCTCGTCGCAGTATGCAGAGAATCTTCAACCTAGGTTATTTTGAGGACGTTAATATCAAATTAAATCCCGGTCAATTCCCTAATACTGTTTCTGTAGAAATTTCCGTAGTGGAAACCTCCACCGGTACCTTTGGTATTGGTGCGGGCTATTCCAATGCAGATGGCTTTATCGGTATGATTAGTGTAGGCGATAAGAACTTCAGAGGTACCGGCGATAAGGTAAATGTTCGTTGGGAGTTTGGTGGGGATTCTGAGACCAATACTAACTTTGAGTTATCCTATGTTAAGCCCTGGATTGATAATAAAGAAACCTCTGCCGGCATTACTATTTACAGCATGACCAATGAATATATTGATTATGACCGTAATGGGGATGAAACAGCTCGTTACTATAAAAAGAGAGTGGGCCAGGAGCTTACCTTCAGTAGAGTAACGGACGACGAATTTATTACTAACTTTGTCGTGCTTAAAAATCGTGATGATAAATATGTTAAGCCTGTAAGTGGCTATAATAGTGACCAATACTACGAAGGCGTAGATAAGGGAGTTTACTTGGGGCCTGATGTGTCTAAGTCCAGAAAGGCTGAGAACTTCGGTGTGACCAGAAGTATCACCTTAAGAAGAGTTCTAGATACCAGGGATAATGTGTATGATCCTAAGGAGGGTAAACGCAACTCCTATTCTCTAGAGGTGGCTAATTTTGGTGGTGACTTTAACTTCCAAAAATTCTCCGCAGATTACAGATACTATTATCGTGCCGGTAAGAATAATGTATTCGCTTTTAACTGGGCAGCAGGTTATGCTAACGGCGATATGCCTCTTTCTCAAAGATTTATGGTGGGTGGTAGTGAAACCCTGCGTGGTTACAAGGATGATATTTTCAAGGGCAATAGTATGCTCAGAGGCAGCCTAGAGTTTAGAACACCTATCGTACAAAAGGTAGAGGGTGTTATCTTTGCAGATACAGGTTATGCTTGGAGTAAAACCTATGACGAGAAAAATTTTGCTTTAGGCGAGATGAAGTACAGTATGGGTATAGGCCTTAGAGTTAATTCTCCCTTAGGTCCACTCCGTTTGGACTATGGTTTCCCTTTGAAGGATGGCAACGGTGGACGCTTCCACTTTAGCTTTGGCGGTCAATTCTAAGCTTGGTCCTAGGAAAATAAGCAAGAAGGATAATGAGAGGGTGGATATGTTAAAATGATGGAATTGGCTAAAAAGAAAAATGTTAAGGTAGTTTCTTTGACTATTGCTGCCATATTCATTGTAGGCTTGTTTGTTTTGGGTCTGCAGCAAAGTGGCTTAAGTCAAGGGGGTGCCGGCAATCCTTTAGATTCTGCTATTGGCATAGTGAATTATAATGACGTTATGCGTAATGCTCCCGGTATTGCCGAGGCTCAAAGCACTATGCGCCAAGCTATGGAAGCAGAGCAAAAGGACTTTGACGAAAAAAGTAAGACTATGACGGATCAGGAGAAAGCAAAGCTCCTGGAGGATTACAAGGGTAAATTACAAACCAAGGAAAAAGAATTACTTGATCCTATTAAGGCAAAGGTAGATGCGGCAGTTCTGTCTGTAGCTAAAACCAAGGGCCTAGCTGTAATTGTAAATAAAGAAACTGTTGTTTATGGTGGCTTAGATGTGACTGCGGATGTGTCCGCAGCCTTAAAGAAATAAGAAGGATGGTTTTCAAAGGAGGGATATTTTGCGTAGGCTCATGTGTCTCTTGCTGGGGATGACCCTGCTCTGCTCTGGCTGCGGTAAATTATCCCTTCCCTTCCTACCTTGGCAGAGCGGGAGAAATACCTTTGCTGTGGTGGATTGGGATAAGCTAGTGAAGGAACACCCTAAATATAAAGAATTGGTGGTTAGCGGCGAAAGCGTGGATAATGTTATTCGTATGCGTGAGCGCCAGCTGCAGGTGGGGCGGCATCAGCTGAATCTTTTGGCTCGTATGCAAAGCTTTAAAAATCAAGGCAAGGTCAGGTTTAGGCAGGCTCAGTTTTCTGCTAAAATGGCCGAGCGGCAAGCCATAGAAAATGATAGACTAAAGAAGCTAGAAGAAAGCACCTCCTTAGAGGTGGAAAAGGAAGTTGCGGGGGAAAGAGCTGCGGCCCAGGAGGCTTTTCGCTTACCTCTTTTAAATCTTAGGATGAAATTAGAAAGTGTGAAAATGACCGATAAGGCTCGCGCAGAGGTTTTGCAGGAGCTAGAGGAGGTTATGAAGGCAAGGCGCCATGCTTTAGCTTTGCTGGAAAACAAAAAAGCACAGCTAGTTAATCAAAGGCTTCAAGGTGAGCTTAAAGCAGCTCAAGATAGACTGGAAGCTTACGCTAAGAGCTTAGGAGAGAGCGGCACTACTATGAAGATTGACGGCACCACTGTAGACTCTAAGGAGGGTCAGGAGGAGCTGGACAAACTTTTAGCCTCTATGGATGAGCAGATTAAAATAAAGCGGGAAATTTATGTTAAAATTCAAAAGAATATTAACAGTGATATAGAGACTGCTTTAAAAAAGATTAATCTAGAAAAAAAGTACACCCTGATTTTAAAAAATGTGCGAGCTAACCCCGGGGCTGAGGATATTACAGACCGAGTTAGCGCAGAAGTTAAAAATATTGCCAAGTAAAAGGAGAGGTCAATTAGAATGAAGAAAATATTAGTGGTAGGTATGCTTTTAGCGGTAGTCTTGAGTGCCGGTTGTGGCCGTAATGCTCAATTCGGTGTGGTAGATATGAATAAGGTGCAAACTGATGCTCCTGCCTTTAAGAGTGCTACTGAAGAATTACAAACTAAGGGTAAGGCTATGCAGGAAGAAATGGCTAAAGAGATGAAGGGCAAGAATCAAGAAGAAGCTCAAAAAATTATGCAGGAAAAATCCGCGCAAATGCAGGCTTTGCAAAAGGAAGCTCAAGACAAGCTTAAGGGAACCTTTGAAACAGCAGCAGCCGGCGTAGCGAAAGAAAAAAATCTGAGTGCTATTTTAGTAAAGGAAGCAGTGCCTCAGGGCGGTGTTGACGTTACTGACGAGATTATTAAAAAAATGAAATAAAATGAGGCGGACTGTCATGGTCCGCCCTTTTACCGATTAGAGTACAGGGAGGATGGTTATGGAAAAGACGGTGCAGGAATTAGCTCAGCTTTTGCAGGGAGAGTTAGAGGCTGAGGATTCATCTCTTCTCATCA
>CAZTGQ010000104.1:0-294 GCA_964613345.1 uncultured Acidaminococcales bacterium
GTTGGGAGCAGTTTTGCTAATGTTGTTAAGACAACTTGCTTCCTTGCAGATATAGCTGACTTCGTTGCTTTTAATGCAGTATATGCTAAATATTTTGTGTCAAATCCTGCTAGAAGCTGTGTTGCTGTAAAAGGATTGCCTAAAGGGGCTTTATGCGAAATTGAAGCTATTGCTGAAAAATGATTAGAAAAAAGGATACTTCGATAATTTTACTAATGCACGGTAATTTTACCGAGGTATCCTTTTTTATTGCAATGGGTAGTTAAAATTTATGGTATCATATGTACAACTTCC
>CAZTGQ010000104.1:304-6146 GCA_964613345.1 uncultured Acidaminococcales bacterium
TAAAATTTATACCGCAAGTTTACACTTTTCTAAAATTTTCAAGAATTGCTTTCTATCGAGCAATTGTATCAATTTGCCCTGTCAGGTACATAATTAAACAAATAGATTTATTACCCTAGACTACAGCTTTGCCGCAGTTTAGGGTATTTTTTTGGGTTCTCTGTCAAATGTTGGGGTAACCAACTAAAATGTTCATCGTAATATTTAAAATATCGGTTTTGAATAACCGTTTAAAAGTTTCTTTCAGCCAATAGGCTTTAGTTAAATCCTTAGACTTTATTAACATGGTTTCTAGCGTGGAATTACAAACAGGGCAGACATGTGATTTACGTTTAAATTCTAAATGAATAAATATGCCATGCGGAATTTTTTCTAAATCTTTTACAGAATTTTCTTCCAAAGAATAGACTTTCTCTATATAATTAATGTCAGGCATAGTTTGTTCATCCTTTCGATGTTGGTTTAGTCGCTTATATTGTAATCAATGAACATGGCTATGCCTTTTTTTTGCAATAAAAGTAGAAAAGACTAGAATGTCTTTTCTACTCCAACATTTATTATAGAACCTTTTTAAAGAGCATGCCGGGCTATAGCTATAATATTCTGGATACGGATTTACATCAGGATGGTTACACAAAACCGGCTAGAGATGTGATAAGGTTGACAGTAGGTGCAAATGTTATGACTGACAAGAACTTCACGCTACGCGAGGAAGTGGGCAAAGCCTGGGGTAGTCAGGGCTATAACGCTTTACAAGTAGGCGTGAAAGGAAAATGGAAATTTTAAAAAGCTTCCACAAATAACAGCAGGACAACATTTGAGTAACTATACTCTTATGTGTTCTTGCTGTTATTTATTGTTTTGAAATATAAAGACGGGAAATTTGGAGAATTAGCCAAAACCGTGGAAAAGTGACATATGCCTAGGTAAAAATCAACATTATAGGTTAATTATGTTTTTAATTGTTAAAAGGTGTATAATTATTTAAAATAATGTACAGGTGTAACTTAAGCGCGACCTTGATAAGGACATCAAGTAAATTTCGGTTGTATTAAAAGAAAAGAGGAGAACAAAAATGAAAATAGCAGTAACTTACGATAATGAAAATGTGTTTCAACACTTTGGTCATACTGAGGCGTTTAAGGTTTATGATGTGGAAGATGGCAAAATAAAATCCTCTGAAGTTATTCCTACCAACGGTAGTGGTCATGGTGCTTTGGCAGGTTTTCTAAAAGCTCTGAAGGCTTCTACTCTTATCTGCGGCGGCATTGGCGGCGGAGCACAAATGGCCCTTTCTGAAGCTGGCATTGAGCTTTATGCAGGTATTACAGGAAGATGTGATGATGCAGTTGCTGCCTATGTAGCTGGTACCTTAGCTCATAATACAGAAGCTAATTGCGACCATCATGAACACAGCGAAGGTCATAATTGCAGTGGTCATTGTCACGAATAAAGAAAATGGCAAATCACAGGATTACTTTAGAAAATTTACAGGGAAATAAAACCTGGTTGAAGGTTAAGTAGATAGTGCCTAAGAAACTATCTATTTAATTTTGCCATGGGAAAAGCGGAAGGCGGAGTGGGAGCTAAAATGAAAATATTAATGCTTACAGGGAGTGCTCATAAACATGGAACATCCGCAGCTTTAGCTTGCCCAAATCTGGACGCTTTGCTAAAGACTAATTATTTGTCAGATGTTTATAATCTGGGAAAGAGTATGTAAAATATGCAAAATAATACAATTCGTAAAAACGTATCGGCAGGAACTCGTGTTATGGTAGTAAAGAAGGAAGACCAGAGAACCGGCAAATTAACAGAAGGCATCGTTAAAAATATTCTCACTAATTCAGCAGTGCACCCACGAGGTATTAAAGTTCGTCTTGAGGATGGAACTGTTGGACGGGTACAAGAAATATTATAATTATATAAAGGGACAATAGTTGAGATATTATATACTGTATGGAGTGGAGAACTGTTGGCCCAAAGTTACGACTGAATAAAATGGTGTGTTTTTTACTAATTACGTGAGGAGAATACAATGCACTATAAATACTGTCCTGAATGTGGAGCAAAGCTAGTTGGGAAAAAAGCAGGAGACGATGGGCTAGTACCTTATTGTGATTTTTGCGATAAGTACTGGTTTGATACTTTTTCAAGTTGTGTTATTGTTCTGGTTTATAATGAATTTGACGAAGTAGTGCTATCAAGACAGAGTTACCTATCGGATAAATATGCGACCTTTACATCCGGATTTATGACTCCTGGGGAAAATGCGGAAGAATCAGCTATGAGAGAGGTAAAAGAAGAATTAGGGTTGGATGTAGCAGAACTTAAGTATGCAGGAACATATTGGTTTGATAAAAGAGAACAGCTAATGCACGGATTTTTGGCTTATGCACCGAAGGAGGAGCTCCATATTTCAGAGGAATTGGATTCAGCTGCTTGGGTACCGTTCTTAGAAGTGCCTAAAACTTTGTTCCCTGATAGACCGGGAAATTCTGCTTTTGCCCTATATAGAAAATATTTGAAAATGATGGAATGCAAGGCAAAATAATATTGTGGTTTAGGGGGGTAATTATGATTAAGAAGATTTTAAGGCCTTTTATACTTGTGATATTGGGACTGATGATTTTGGGGATTGGTCTCATTACAATTGGCTGTGATGGTAGTAAAGATACTGCTACAAAGAAACCTGTAGCTGCTGCAACTGAACCTGTTAAAAAGCAAGCAACAAAAAAGGTTGAGGAAAAGAAACCTAGCGTGCCAAGGGAATATAAAAATGCTTTGATAAAGGCGGAATTGTATGGTAAGGAAATGCATATGTCTAAAGCCGGAATCTACGAGCAATTAGTGTCTCCATATGGCGAAAAATTTTCTAAAGAAGCAGCTAAATACGCAATTGCTAACGCTAGGATTGATTATAAAAGGGAAGCTCTTGAAAAAGCTAAAGACTATCAAAAAACTATGGCTATGAGTTCAGCTGCCATAATGGATCAGCTGACTTCTACGGCGGGAGAGATGTTTACTGAAGAAGAAGCAAAATATGCAATTCAGAACTTACCGAAATAGAAGTGAAGTAGATAAAATCAAAGCTGAATTTATGGAAAAAGAGCTTAGTCACGCGTATGAAAAAAGAAAAGGATGAAATAAAGCAACGCCTAGCTAGCTTTAATTATGAAATAGAGTAAGTTGAGAATAGTATTGTGCTTAAGGGGCAAGAAATGAGATTATCATTTCTTGCCCCTTAAGTGTTCATAATGTATTGGATGATGTATAGTTTTTAATATAAGAGTATTTGGTTTTATGGAAAGTAGTAAGATAGTAACAGTTGGTTTAAATTAGCTGGTTGTTTTTTTAAAGTGAGAAGTGGATGATTGTGATTAGGTAACTAATCTTTGGTAGAGGGGAAAAACTGTCTATTAGCATAATGAATGGTTTCAATGAAGATTTGCATAGCTTTATTGAGGATGGAATCTTTTTTTGTGTAAATATAGACATCTCGTTGTAGTGAGGTGGCGTCTAATTTAAAAATACCAATTTTCGAATTTTGACCTGTTACTAAGATGTTGAGATTACTGATTAGAGTAGCACCTATGCCTAAACAGGCTAAACGATAAGAAGTGGCAGCTTGATCAACTTCTAAAACTATTTGGGGGTTAATAGTAGATTCTTCGAAGGCTCGGTCAGCTAGAGAACGGGATGTATTGCCAGAACGTAAAAGAACAAAAGGAACATCAGCGAAATGTTTTAGAGAGATGCCAGGTTGTTTGGATAAATAATCTGCAGAGTCTTGGGTAGTAGGAAAACTAAGAGCGTATTTTTCTAACAATGATTTAGGACAGAATTTGCGAGGAATTACTAGGAGTAGCGTTTCTTTGCATAATAAATATTGTTTATACAAATTGTTTTCTAAAACGGAACTTGTAATAATTAAATCTAAATGATTCTTAAGTAAATTGTCAATGAGTGTTGGGGTAATATCTTCATAAAGATTGACTGCAATGTTAGGATACTTTTTATT
The DNA here is from genome assembly GCA_964613345.1 of uncultured Acidaminococcales bacterium. Taxonomy (GTDB): domain Bacteria; phylum Bacillota; class Negativicutes; order Acidaminococcales; family Acidaminococcaceae; genus CAZTGQ01. The sequence continues at coordinate 4,326 of CAZTGQ010000104.1, forward strand.
AAATTCTAAAATGGCGGGGGCTACAAAATAAATTGACCAAAATGTGGATGCTCCAATGGCTAAACGTCCTATTTTTAAGTAATTAAGTTCGCAAATATAGTTTTCTAAATCAGCTTTTTCTTTATTTATGAGTTTGACTTTTTCTATATATTTTTCTCCAAAAGGTGTAAGTGAAATGGGAGATGTATGTCTATTGAAGATAGGCATACCTATGTTATGTTCTGCTTTTTTGATAGTAATGCTTAGGGCAGATTGAGCTATATGTAGTTTGTTTGCGGCTTTGCTAAAGTTTCCTGTTTGATAAACAGCATAGATATAATCCATATATTTAAACATATTAATCACCTCAAATATATAAAAAATATATAGTCCTTTTACAATTATATATATTGGACTGTAAAAATACAAGAATATATAATTAAAATAAAAGAAGAAGTGTAAATAGATGTATTTTTAAATAATACTAAAATTTAAAATAAGGAGGTAAGAAGATGAATTATAAGTATTTACATCGAGATTGTTGGTTGGAAATTGATTTGAATAGGTTGAGAGGTAATTTTATGGCTATGAAGAATTTAGTGGGGCCGGATATTAAAATTATGCCGGCTGTTAAAGCTAATGGTTATAGTCATGGTATTATTGCATGTGGCAAAGAATTAGAAGCTTGTGGTGCTGATTATTTAGGAGTAGGCAGTATTGACGAGGCTATTTTATTAAGAAATAATGGGGTTAGAATGCCTTTGTTGATTTTTGCAAGTAATTTAATTGAGGAAGTTGCTGATATATATATAAAATATGATCTTATTCCCACTATTTTGTCTTTAAAAGAGGCGCAGGCAATAAGTGAGGTTGCAGAGAAGGAACAAAAAATCTTCATCAAAATTGAAACAGGAAGAGGACGTTTAGGAGTTAATGCAGAGGAGTTGCCTGACTTTTATCGTCAGGTTGTGGCTTTACAGAATATTAAGGTGGAAGGTATTTATAGTCACATGTGCCCTGTTGATTGGCCGAAAAAGAAGTCTGCAGAATATGCCTTATGGCAATGTAATAGATTTAAGCAGGCGTTAGAAAAAATTGGGCCAGAAGCAGAACGTATATCTTTCCGTCAATTGGCGAATACGCCAGCTTCTATTGCTTTACCTGATTTACGTTTGAGTGGTATTTGCCCAGGACGTGCTATATGGGGATTTTCACCTTTAGAGAAATTAGAGGGGCATCCTCAACTTACCTATCCTATGGTGGCTTGGAAAAGTAGGTTAGTTCATGTTAATGAAGTCATTGGAGGAAAATATGGTGAAAATTTCGCTACGACAAGATTAGTTGAACCTAAACGGATAGGAGTGATTGTGGGCGGTATTAGTGATGGCATTTCTTCGTTACAAAATACGGGCGAAGTACTTATTTGTGGGAAACGAGTTCCTGTTGCAAGCTCTATTTGTCTTGAACATACAATTGTTGATTTAACGAATTGTCCAGAGGCCAAACCAGGGGATGAAGTTGTGATTTTTGGTAAGCAGGGACAGGAAGAAATTACTATGGACGAGGTGCGTAATAAATGGCAAAAAGATCTGATGTCTTTCTGGACGGCTATTACACCACATGTTCATAGAGTGTATTTGCAAAATGGAAAACCTTGCAGTGTTTCTTATGGTGATAGTTTAGAAAAAATATAAATATTGGGAGGGGTAAAAATGGATACGGTTGTTGAGAAAAAAAGTAAGATGAGTTTGTCTATGAAAATTTTAATCGCCATGGTCCTTGGGGCTGTAGTTGGTTTTATTATTGGAAAACCGGCTATTCAAGTACAATTTATAGGTACAA